>CACLPI010000004.1 GCA_902608795.1 uncultured Bacteroidota bacterium | reverse complement strand
AGACAAAGGAAGCAATTGGTAAAATTGCTACAGACCCATTAAATGGGCAGACGATTTTAAGCTTTAGTATTTTTTATAATGGCGTACCTCAAAATCCAAAGAGTTGGATTTATAAATTATAATTTAAGTAAATAGTGCTTTTAATTCTGTTGCATCATCAGCTTTCATTTTACCAGCCAATACCAGACTTAATTGCCTTCTTCTGAGTGCAGCATCGTACCTTTTTTTTTCCTCCTCTGTTTCTGGATTAATCTTATCAATTTTTGTTGGTTTTCCAAACTTATCTACAGCAACAAAAGTATAGATTGCCTCATTTGCTTTTGTTTTTTTACCGCCATCATCATCAATCCAAACATCAATAAAAACTTCCATGGACGTTGTAAAAGCTCTTGAAACCTTCGCTTCGATTGTAACTGTTGTTCCAATAGGGATTGATTTTCCGAAAGAGACATTATTAACAGACGATGTTACAACAATTTCTTCTGCATGACGTTTTGCAGAGATACTAGCTGCTCTGTCCATTCTCGCTAATAATTCACCACCAAAAAGATTATTTAATGGATTTGTTTCACCAGGTAAAACGGAATCAGTAAGTATTGTTAGTGAATCTTTTGGAGTTTTGATATTTCAGAGTTTTAGATTTTTATCAAAAGCCATGCATTTACATCTTCTTTAGCTCTAATTTCTGAAAGAGCTAACCTGGCTTCTTCAACAGTGTCATAACTGTTATAAGCAACTTGTAGCAAGCCAAAGTTATTTACACCTACTTTTCTAGCTTCGATAAATCCTTTGCTTTTAAGTTGAGATATCATTTTTAATGAATTTTCCTCTAACCTAAATGAGCCTGCGATTATGTGAAAGTTTCCATATTGTTTTTTAATTGGTAGTTTAACAATAGGCAATGATGTGTTGATATTAAATGTTGCTTTTTGTATTTTTTTCTCAATCTCTAGGTTTGCTTCAGCATATGAAGCTTTGTTATATTCATTTACACTGTCAAAGTAGCTTTTTGTAAATAATGCAGTCAAAGAAAAAAAGACTATCAATATTGCAGCATATTTTAAATAGCTATTATCAATATTTTTTTGTTGTCTTAGTATTTGTGATGAATCTATTGAATTAAATCCATATGAGCTTTTAAGAAAAATTGAGTTTTGATTAGGTATAAAAACATATTTGGTGTTTTCTAAAGAAATTGAACCTATATTTTTTATTTCAATATATCTTTGTTTTTCAAGTTTCTTATTAATTCTTTTGACCCAATTTATAATTTTTTGTTCCGCACGGTCATAACTAATATTTTCATTTGATGAAATTGCATTAATCAATAAACCATCATTTTTAACTAAATTTTTATTGAAAGAAAGTTCTTTATTTGGAGGAAAAATTTTAGATCGATCAGAACTGATTGTTGCTGAAATATTTCTTGCAACGAAAGCACCAAAATTTGGAACAATAACACAGTCTTGGCTTAGCAATAATTCAAAAATATAACTACTAACTTTCATCTAATAGGCTATTAAAATCTAAGATATAAAATTAAATGAAATTTTTATTTCAATATCCTAATTTTTTACGGACTCTGCTCAAAACTTTATTTGCAGTAATACTTGCTTTAGCAGCTCCTCTAATTAGAATTTCTTCAACCTCATTTGGATTAGAAACATACTGATTAAATTTCTCTCTTTCTTTAGAATACTTTTCAATAATTAATCGAAATAGATCATTTTTTGCATGTCCATATCCATAGCCACCACCCTTATATTTCTTCTTCATTCTAACAATTTGATTTTCATTAGCAATCAGCTTATAAATATTAAACAGATTACATGTTTTCCATTCTTTTGGGCTATCAAGGTCTTTGGAGTCAGTCTTTATGGATTTAATTTGTTTTTTTAACTCATTTTCTGATGCAAAAATGTTGATGATATTATTTTTACTTTTACTCATTTTCTCACCGTCAGTACCAGTAATCAGCTTAGACTCTTCTTGTAAATGTTCATTGGGCAAAATAAATGTTTCTCCAAAAAAATTGTGAAATCTATTAGCAACATTTCTTGTTATTTCTAAGTGTTGAATTTGATCTTTTCCTACAGGAACAATCTCAGCATCGTAAAGTAAAATGTCAGCAGCCATTAACATGGGATAGTTAAACAAACCTGAATTCACATCTTTTAATCTATCTTTTTTATCCTTAAAGCTATGTGCTAGCGTTAGTCTGTTGTATGGAAAAAAGCAACTTAGATACCAGGCGAGTTCGGTTACCTGTGGCACATCGCTTTGCCTGTAAAAAATTGTGCGAGATGGATCAAGACCACACGCCAACCACGCTGAAGCAGTATATAACGTGTTTTGTTTTAACACTTCAGAGTCCTTGATTTGAGTTAGAGAGTGAAAATCTGCGATAAACAAATATGTTTCAACATTATTTCTTTTCGAGAAATTAATAGCAGGAATAATAGCACCAAGAATATTACCTAAGTGAGGTATTCCTGTGCTTTGAACACCTGTGAGTATTCTTTTAGGTTTTTCACTCATAATAACAAAGTTAAATTTTTTATTAAAATAAATTAATTTAGTTTTGAAACTTGTGAAAGCGGCAAAATACATTTTCTGGACATTCTACAATATATGGTTTTACTTGTTAGTATTTGTCTTTACTATCATAATTATTTTACCCTCCTTTCTTTTAGTTCTATTAAACAGAAGTTGGTATAAGAAGTTTTATGTAATGGGTGTATTATGGTCTGATCTTATTTTATTAGGTATGGGCATGTTCCCATCAAGAAAAGGTAATATAAAAACAAAGAAAAATAGCCCATATATATTTCTAGCAAATCATGCTTCTATGATAGATGTTATGCTACTGGTTTCTACAGTAAGAAATAACCCAATTGTTTTTATTGGTAAAAAAGAACTAGATAAGATTCCGATTTTTGGCTCTATATATAAAAGAACAATGATTTTGGTCGACAGATCTAGTAAGGATAGTAAAAAGCGGGTTTTTAAGCAAACCAAGAAAAAATTAAATGCAGGAATAAGTTTAGGAATTTTTCCTGAAGGTACAGTGCCAGATTTAGAAGTTGAACTAGCTCCTTTCAAACATGGTGCTTTCACAATGGCAATTGAACATCAAGTTCCAATTATTCCGATGACATTTTTGGATAATAAAAGGCGTTTTCCTTGGAGCTTTGGGGGTCTTATTGGAGCTTCAAAGGGTACACCAGGAATATTAAGAGTAAAGATTCACGACCCAATTGAGACCAAAGGTATGGTAAAAGAGGATAGGGTGAAGCTTAGTGAAGATATTAGAAAATTAATGCTTGATGATTTAAGAAACTCCTAAATAATTTCTTTAAGTTTTGCTTCAAGAGTTTCCATCAAATCGGGATTATCTTTTAACAGAGTTTTTACAGCATCTCTTCCTTGACCAAGCTTTGTCCCTTCATAGCTAAACCAAGAACCACTTTTATTTATTATTTCTGACTCAACAGCTAAGTCAATAATTTCACCTACTTTTGAAATTCCCTCACCGTACATAATATCAAATTCGGCTAATTTAAAAGGTGGGGCAACTTTATTTTTTACAATTTTAACTCTGGTTTTATTACCCATCACTACTCCTTCGCTGTTCTTAATTTGAGTTGATCTTCTAATATCTAACCTGATAGAAGCATAAAATTTTAAAGCATTACCGCCTGTGGTTGTCTCTGGGTTTCCAAACATTATACCAATTTTTTCTCTTAATTGATTAATAAAAATTACTGTGCAGTTTGTTTTGCTGATTGAGCTAGTAAGTTTTCTTAAAGCTTGTGACATAAGTCTTGCATGAAGACCCATTTTTGAATCTCCCATTTCACCTTCAATTTCGCTCTTAGGAGTAAGTGCTGCAACCGAGTCAATTATTACCATATCTATAGCTCCAGATCTAATCAAATTATCAGCAATTTCTAATGCCTGTTCTCCATGATCAGGCTGTGATATGATAAGATTTTCAATATCGATACCTAAATTCTCAGCATAAAATCTATCAAATGCATGCTCAGCATCAATAAATGCTGCAATTCCTCCCTTTTTTTGACATTCTGCAATAGCATGCAAAGTCAATGTAGTTTTTCCAGAGGACTCTGGCCCATATATTTCTACAACTCTTCCTTTTGGATATCCGCCAACACCTAAAGCAATATCTAGCCCTAAGGATCCAGAGGATATAGCCTCTACATTTTCATTAGGCGAGTCCCCCATTTTCATTACTGTACCTTTGCCGTACGTTTTATCTAGTTTATCTAGGGTTAATTTTAGTGCTTTTAATTTGTCTGCTTTATCGTTGGCCATAATTAAGTTTTTATCATTACTAATTTAGGATATCTTTTTACACAATACAATATACTGGTAGATGATTTTTATCTTTTTTTCTACTTTTGTTAGTAAATAAAAATAGTATAGCATGCAACTGTACAATAAATTAAGCTCTGATGAAAGATCTAGGATTCTAGATTCATCAAATCAAAAACGCATTACACTTTCATTTTATAAATATGCCAACATTAATGACCCAAAAAAAATCAGGGATGAGTTGTTTATTTTTTGGGACTCAATCGGTGTCTTAGGTCGGATTTATATTGCAAAGGAGGGAATCAATGCTCAACTATCACTTCCAGAAGTGAACCTAGAAATATTTATTGATTATCTTAATTCAATTTCATTTTTAAATAAGGTTAGAATCAATATTGCATTAAAACATGAGACAAAGTCATTCTTGAAATTAAAAATTAAAGTAAGGGACAAAATTGTAGCTGACGGATTAAATGATGATTCGTTCGATGTTACCAAAAAAGGTATTCATTTAAATGCGAAAGAATTTAATAAATTGATGAATGAAAAAAATACAATTGTACTTGATATGAGAAATCATTATGAGAGTGAGATTGGACATTTCAAAAATGCATTTTGCCCTGATGTAGATACTTTTAGGGATTCATTGGATACAATAGAAGATAAGCTAAAGGATCATAAGGAAGATAAAAATTTACTAATGTACTGTACTGGTGGAATTCGTTGTGAAAAAGCTAGCGCTTACTTTAAATACAAGGGATTTAAGAATGTCTTTCAATTAGAAGGCGGTATAATTGAATATGCAAGGCAAGTAAAAAATAAACAACTTGAAAATAATTTTATCGGAAAGAATTTTGTTTTTGACAATAGGCGAGTTGAAAAAATCAGTAATGATATTATTGCAAAATGTCATCAATGTGGCGCCCCTTTTGATATACACACAAATTGTGCTAATGATGCTTGTCATTTGCTGTTTATACAATGTAATAAATGTAAAATAAAAATGAAAAATTGTTGTTCTTATGATTGTGTAGAAATTAGCAGAATGTCATACAAAATGCAAAAAGATTTAAGAAAGGGCAAGAAAAATAAAAATGATATATTTAAAAAAGGTCGAACAAATAATATAACGACATTTAAAAAATAAGATATGTACAATAAATTTAGTCTAATTTTTTTATTTTTAACACTGTCGTGTAATTCAAATGTTGAATTCATTCAATATAATTCTGTTAATGGAATTTGGCACAAAGACTCTATTCAAAATTTTAATTTTGAACTTGATTCAAGAACAAACCTTTTACACAACTCATTTATTAACCTAAGAATTAATGAAAAATACCCTTTTAATAATATTTTTTTGATAGTATCATTAAGTGATTCTTTAAATACTTTATCAATTGACACCCTTGAATATAAGCTTGCCGATAAGTATGGCAATTTTACCGGAAACAAACAAATTAATATTGTAGAGAATTCATTATTACACAAAGAAAATATCAGTTTGGACAAGCATAAAAGATATTTTGTCTCGATTGAGCATGTTATGAGAATAATTAATAAGGCTGACGGTTTGGAAAATTTAAATGGAATAGTTGATGTGGGTTATAAATTAGAAAAAGTAAAATAGAATTGGAGAAAAAGTATAAATTATATTCATTTTTATTGTGGTTATTTTTTTTAACACCAATCATACTCATTGCATTAGTATTTTATTATGCATCAATCGGAGGCTTTGGAGATATGCCTGACCTTGAGATTTTGGAAAATCCAAAAACAAATTTAGCAAGTGAAGTAATAAGTTCAGAGGGAAAGACACTTGGGAAATATTATTTTAACGATAACAGAACCCCTGTAACTTTTGAAGAACTCCCAATTCATCTTGTAGATGCGCTAGTGGCGACTGAGGATATTCGTTTTTACTCTCACTCTGGAATTGATTTTAAAAGAACTGTTGGAGCTGCAATTAAATTAGGCAAAGATGGAGGGGGGAGCACTATTACTCAGCAGTTAGCAAAGTTGCTGTTTACGGGGGATGGCTCAAAAGATATAATAGAAAGACTTACCCAGAAATTTAAAGAGTATATAATTGCAGTAAGATTAGAAAGGCATTACACAAAAAATGAAATTATTACTCAATATCTAAACCTATATGATTTTGGTAATAATGGTGATGGTATAAGAAGTGCTGCAAGAATTTATTTTGGTAAGGAGCCAATTGATTTGGATATAAATGAATCAGCAATTTTAGTTGCTATGCTAAAAAACTCTTCTTTGTATAATCCTAGACCTCATAGAAATCCAGTTGGAGTTAAAAATAGGAGAAATGTTGTTTTAGGTCAAATGAAAAAATATAATTATTTAGATCAAGCTTTGGTTGATTCGTTAAAACAGCAACCTTTAAATCTTAAATATACTCCTGAATCTCATCGTGAGGGTTTAGCAACTTATTTTAGAGAGTTTTTGAGGTCTCACATGAAAACATGGATTAACGATGAAAAGAACAGAAAACCTGATGGATCAAAGTACAACCTAAATACTGATGGCTTAAAGATTTACACAACTATTAATTATTCTATGCAGGAAATGGCAGAAAATGCTGTCCTATCTCATATGCCGAGGCTTCAGAGGGAATTTTTTGAACAAAATAAAACATTAGATGATTCTATTGCTCCATTTCGTGAATTAACTAGTGGCGCTGTAGATACTTTATTAAGAATTTCTATGAGAAGATCTGAGAGGTGGAGAAAAATGAAATATGATTTAAAAAAAAATGATGAGGAAATCGAGGAGTCATTTTATATTCCAAAAGAAATGACTGTTTTTTCATGGGCGGGAGAGATAGATACAACAATGACCCCCATAGATTCAATGAAATATTACAAGTCTTTTTTCAGACCAGGAATGATGTCTGTGGACCCAACTAATGGTTACATAAAGGCATGGGTTGGAGGAATGAACTATAGACATTTTCAATATGATATGGTTAAAAAGGGTAAACGTCAAATCGGATCAACTTTTAAGCCTTTTGTTTATGCTGCAGCTATAGATCAATTAAAATTATCTCCTTGTGATACATTTCCCGACAGCCAATTTTGTATCGAAAAAAATAAATTTGGAAACGTTGAGCAATGGTGTCCAAAAAACTCTGGTGATAAATATGGAAGAACAAGAACTTTAAAAAACGCTTTAGCAAATTCAGTAAATACTGTTACTGCAAGGTTGATAGATAGAATTGGACCGCGTACTGTTGTTAAATTAGCTAAAGACCTAGGAATAGAACAAAAAATTCTGCCAGTCCCTTCAATAGCACTTGGAACCCCTGATCTAAGTGTTTATGAAATGGTTGCAGCATATTCCACCTTTGCAAATAAAGGTGTATATACACAGCCAGTTTTTATAGAAAGGATAGAGGATAAGAATGGTACAACCTTATATAAAAACCAGCCTGTAACCAGAGATGTTCTAAGCGAAGAAGCCGCCTATGTTACTGTAAATTTACTTGAGGGGGTCACTAAAGCTGGTTCAGGAACAAGATTAAGAACGACTGGAGCAGATGAATTCAATAGAGCTTATCAAAATATAGTTACTGGTTATCCATATGAATTTGATAACCCTATTGCAGGGAAGACAGGAACTACACAAAATCAAAGTGATGGTTGGTTTATTGGCATGGTTCCAAATTTGGTTACTGGCGTTTGGGTTGGTGCTGAAGATAGAGCAATTCATTTTGAAGATATAGCTTACGGACAAGGCGCTTCTATGGCATTACCAATTTGGGGAATTTATATGAAGGCTGTGTATCAAGATTCAACTCTTCAAATCTCAAAAGAATCTTTCGAAATGCCAAAGAGATTAAGTATAGAATTGGATTGTAATAATTTTAAAGTTGATAGCATTATTTCAATAAAGACTAGTGAAAAAGAAATTTTAGATATTGATTTTTGACATTAATTTTTTGAAACTCGTCTAGTTTATAATTTTTGATTTTCTTTCAGCCCTTATCGATGTTTTGATTAATTTTTTAGTGTAATTATCTTTTGGGGTTTTAAATAGCTTATCAGCATCATCATAATCAACTATTTTTCCGTTATAAAGTACTATGATTTTATCAGACATATACTTAACTACTGAAAGATCATGAGATATGAATAGGTAAGTAAACCCATATTTTTTCTTCAGTAGGTTTAAAAGATTCAGTACAGTTGCTTGAACCGAAACATCAAGTGCAGAAACCGATTCATCACAGATAATAACTTGAGGATTAACACTTATAGCTCTAGCAATGCATACTCTTTGCTTTTGACCACCTGATAATTCATGAGGATAACGATTTAAAAATTTTTCACTAAGACCAACATCAATTATTAAATCTTTGCATCTTTCATAAATTTTATCTTTTGAATATATTTTATGAACTTTTATTGGTTCTGAAATTATTTGAAATATGTTTTGCAGTGGGTTTAGTGAAGCATAAGGATCTTGAAAAATAATTTGAATATTTTTTCTGAATTCTAATAATTTTTTTCCCTTAATTTTTGTAACGTCTTTTCCTTTAAATAAGATTTTCCCACTGTTAAATTCATTGATTTTTAGAATGGAGTTCGATAAGGTAGTTTTTCCTGATCCTGATTCTCCGATTAAACCTAGAGTTTCTCCTTTAAATAGTTTTAAACTAATATTCGATAGGGCTTTAAAACCTTTATTTTTTGTAAATAAACTTTTTGAAGTATTATAGAACTTTGAGAGATCTTTAATTTCTAAAATTGGTTTTCCAGAATAGATGTTTTTTATTCTCTTTTTTCTTTCAGTTTTTGTTTCAGCCTCTTTTTTAAAATTTTTATTAAAACTCTTTATGGTTGGTAACTTTTTTAATCTCTTTTTATCATTAATTATCAAAGATAAAAGAGCTTTTGTGTAGTTTTCTTTAGGCGAGTTTAAGATATTTTTCTTTGAACCTTGCTCAATTATTTTTCCATTTCTCATAATTAAAATCTTATCTGAAATATTTGACACAAGACTTAAATCGTGAGAAATGAATAATATTGATAATTTTTCACTTTTTTTTAGATTTTTTAAAATTTCGATTATCTCTTTTTGAATTGTAACATCTAAGGAGGTGGTTGGTTCATCTGCGATGAGTAGTTGTGGATTACATGACAACGCCATGACAATCATCACTCTTTGTTTTTGGCCTCCTGAAATTTGATGTGGATACTTGTCTAGTAAATTTTCTACATTATCTAGTTTAACTTTTTTGATTAGTTTTTTTATTCTTTCCGTCGTATGTTCAAAAGATAAGTTTTCATGAGCTTTAAAAACTTCAAAAAGTTGTTCGCCAATTTTCATTGTTGGGTTTAGAGCACTCATGGGCTCTTGAAAAATCATTGAAATTTCAGACCCTCTAATTTCCATCATTGCATCATTGTCTAGATTTAAAAGGTTGTTTCCATTAAAGATGATTTTACCTGAGATGTTAAACTTATCTTTTTCTAGAAGTCCAAGAATACTAAGAGAGGTGAGAGACTTTCCACTTCCAGACTCTCCGATTAATGCAACAATTTCATTTTTGTTTATTGTAAATGAAATATTATTTATTAAATTTTGAAGCTTTGATTTTTCTGTAGTGTTGATACAGAGTTTATTAATTTCTAACAGTATTTCTTTTTTTGATTTCAAAGATTATTCAATTGCAGTTGCTAATTTATAACCTTCAGAAATATACTGAAATAAATCACCTGTACCGTCACCCTCCTTTTTATTATCCTCGCCTTGTCTAACAATAATTATATTCTCATCAGGAAAGGAGATAACAAATTGCCCCCTGTGACCATTCATTGTAAAGACTTTTTTTCCTTCATATTCGTATAGCCACCAGCCATAACCATAGAATGGAGTTTCATCAAAGACAGGCTTTAATGAAAGTTTAACAAAAGTTGAGTCAAGAATTTGGGTATCACCCCATTTCCCTTTGTTAATATAAAGTTTACCAAATTTTGCAATATCTCTTGCAGTTGCCGATATACAACAGTATGCTTTTTCCATTCCAGATTTTTCACTGTCAATTTGCCATAATGCAGTGGTCTCTGCCCCCATTGGAATCCAGAACTTTTGAATCAAATAATCGCTAAGTGTAGTTCCTGTAGCTTTTTCAATCACCATTGCTAACAATTGAGTATCTCCACTAGAATATCTAAAATTTTGTCCAGGCTTATTTTCAATTTTTTGTCTTAAAATAACTGATCTTAAATCATCTGTAAAATAACTTTCAGAAGTTATATTAATCGGATTATAATATTTTTCACTCCACTGCATTCCAGATGACATCGAAGCTAAATTTCCAATAGTTAACTCACTGGCTAATCCTTTTTCATACTCATTATAGAAATCACTCACATATTGATTTAACCCTTTTATTTTTCCCTCCATGATAGCTTTACCCATCATACTTGTTACAATACTTTTAGAAACGGAAAAAGTATTTGAAATATCTGTTTGCTTATGTCCGAGATAATACTTTTCAAAAATTATACTATCGTTCTTTATTACTAAAAATGATTTTGTTTTTCTATCCTCATTTAATTTTTTTAGTTTATTTGACTCATATTTTTTATTATATTCATTGTGAAGAGCCCATGGCTGTGGTTTTGAACTTTTAACTTCCCTATTATCAAAATATTCATAATCAGATATAAAAGCAGTATTATTTCCGGTGAAATAAATTGTTCGAACACCCTTAAAAATATAATCGACATTAAAAATATAAATCAATAAAATAAGAACTCCCAAAACAACTAGTGTCCATTTTAAAATCTTTTTCATCATCTATTATTTTTGATAAAGATATGAATTTAATCTTCTAAATATTTTTATTTAGATGTTATGAAAATTTCGAGATTTTTAAATTATTACTAAATTTAATTTAAACTAACAGCCAACCAATTCAAATTATACAAATGCCAAACAATAATATTTCATTAAGTTCAAGAATTTTCTACTACATGATGGTCTTTATTGTTGTTGAATCTATAATGATTGCAGGAGTAACTCTATTCCAATTCAATAAAAAAAACTCTGAATATCATGAAGGAAGATTAGAAAGGAAAGAAAATAATTTACTGGTTGATATTAAGTATGAGTTACAGAAAAATAGAATAAATTCAATTAACTCATTAAATAACAGTATGTTATTAGAAATGGCTGATGTACATAATTTGGAATTTGAATTATATAACTTGGACGGAGTATTATTAAAAAGCTCAACTGCTTTGACCGGCGTTAGGGGCACTACTATTTTGGATCAAGAAATTTTAGAATACTTTCAAAATAACAATTCCTCAAGGTATGTAATAGATGATAAAAACTCAAGCTACTTTAAATCATCTTATAATTTAGTTTCTAACTTTGAAAATCAACCCCTGGGTATAATATATATTCCATATTTTGCTGATGATTCAAGCAGTAAGGAAGAGCTTAGCGGATTTTTAATTAGCTTAGGCTTTGTACATGGTAATATGATTTTGATAGCGTTTATTATTGCATATTTTATATCAAATTTTGTTACAAAATCATTGGATTCTATTGGCGAAACTATAAAAAGAACTAACCTTCAAAATCAAAATATTAAAATTAATGTCAAAAACACACCCAAAGAAGTGGTTGCACTCATTGATTCTTATAATACCATGATAGATGAATTAAAAAGTAGTGCAGTAAAATTAGCAAAAAGTGAAAGAGAAACAGCGTGGAGAGAAATGGCAAAGCAAGTAGCACACGAAATTAAAAATCCGTTAACTCCAATGAGATTAAGTATTCAAACTTTTGAGCGTGGCTTTAGTAAAGGGCAAGAGTTTAGCAAGAAAAGAATTAAAGAATTTAGTGATTCATTGATTCAGCAGATAGACACTATGAGCTCAATTGCTACCGCTTTTTCAGATTTTGCAGAGATGCCTGAACCCAAAAAAGAAGAGTTAAATGTAGTTGAAGTGGTTGAACTTGCAATTGATATTTTTAACAGAGACCAAATTAGCTTTAACTCTTCATCCAACAAAATACAAGCTAATTTTGACAGAACACAACTAATTAGGGTTATAACTAATTTGCTAAAAAATGCATTCCAAGCAATTCCAGAAGACAGAAAACCTGAAATATCCGTTAATATTTCTGAAAAAGACGATGATGTAAATATTTCAATTTCAGATAATGGTTATGGAATTTCTAAAACAGATACAGAAAAAATATTTGAACCAAGCTTTACAACAAAATCGAGTGGGATGGGATTAGGATTATCTATGATAAAAAATATAATCAGTGCATATAGCGGTAGTATTACATTTAATTCAAAGAGCAATGTAGGAACAACATTTAATATTACCTTCCCAAAAAAATAACCAATATGTCATACAATAATCTTATATATGAAATTGATAATAGAATTAATATAATTTCTATAAATCGACCAAAAAACTTAAATGCCTTAAATATTGAAACTTTTTCAGAACTAGACCATGCAGTTAAATCATCAGTTGCAAATCCAGATGTAAGGCTAATAATAATAACTGGAGCTGGTGATAAAGCATTTGTTGCAGGAGCAGATATAAAAGAGTTTGCAAATTTTTCTATGGAAGAAGCATATGAGCTTTCAGAATCGGGGCATAAAATATTGTCCGAAACTATAGAAAGCTGTCCAAAGCCAATAATTGCTGCAATAAATGGCTATGCACTTGGTGGAGGATTGGAGATAGCATTGGCATGTCATATTAGAATAGCCTCAGAAAATTCTAAAATGGGTTTACCTGAAGTTTCTTTAGGAGTTATTCCTGGCTATGGTGGTACTCAAAGATTGCCTCAGCTAATCGGAAAAGGAAGAGCTCTAGACATGATTTTAACTGGAAAAATGATAGACACTGATGATGCTTTAGCATTTGGCTTGATAAGTTATAAAATCCCTCAAGATCAACTAATGTTTTTTGCTAAAGAACTTGCCCAAAAAATATTGTCAAATTCGTCAAATGCTATAAAAAATGCAATTAAAAGCATAAATGCTAATTTTCATCAAGATGTAAATGGTTTTGAATTTGAAATAAATGAATTCAGCAAGTGTTTTGAAACAAAAGAATTCATTGAGGGAACATCAGCTTTTTTAAACAAGAAAAAGCCCGAATTTAACTAAATATTATGTGTTTTTTAACACCTACTATTTTAAAAAAATAAGAAATTTGCATCAAATTTAGATTTTTGAAAAAGGCATTCCTAATCCTCATATTTTTTACAGTTCAATTTTTGTATTCCCAACAAGATGATTTTGTAGAGATTAATATAAATGCTCAAGTACTTGATTATGAAAGTCAAACTGGAATCCAATTCTCCGAAGTCAAATTCTTAAATAAAAATATTGGCGCATTAACTGACGAAGAAGGAATATTCTCTGTAAATTATTTACAGAGGAGTGTTGAAAACAATGATATTTTTATGATTTCAGCGCATGGATATGATACAATAAAAACCACCGCTCAAAATCTTTACAAATTCTTAAATAACACAAATAAATTTTTTCTTAAGAAAGCTAATAACTCAAGTTTATGGTTTAATGAAGAAGACACTAAAGACAATTATATTTTTGGAAAAGTTTTTAGTGTAAAGGGGCCGATCCAAGGGGCATCAATAAAAATTAAGAATTCTTTAATTGAGGCTAAATCAGATTTTGAAGGTTTTTTTAGAATTAAAGCAAATCTTGACGATATTATTGTTGTTAATTATTTAGGAATGATTGAAAAGCAATTACTTGTTGAAAGTCTTGATGACAAGTATATTTTATTAAAGACAGATACCCAAATTCTAGATCAAGTAACTATTACCGGAACTACTGAGTTAAGTGACGAAGTAGATACAGGTTATGGAAAAAAGAAGAAAAAATCCATTGGTTTCTCAACCTCCACGATTACATCAGAAGATATTTCGCCCGGGGCTGTTTCAATAGTAGACGCAATTCGTGGTAAGTTTACAAACGTACAAATTGCATATAATCAGGATGGTGCAGCAACTGGGAATCAGGCTCAAATTTATGTAAGGGGCGGGTCACTTTCCATTAATAATTCTGCAGCTGCAATTTTTGACATTGAGGGCTTAATTTATAATGAAGTTCCTGATTTTATAGATCCTCAACAGATAGAGAGTATAACTCTTTTGAGATCACTAGCAGCAACAAATCGTTATGGAAGTCAAGGTAGAGGAGGGGTATTTTTAATTAAAATGAAATCTTTATCAAGAAAGGCTCAAAGATTATTAAATACTTTAAAGGTCAAAGGAAATGATTACAATGAGCAAACACCGAGTATATTATTAGATTCCATAATACCTTATTATATTAAAGACTACAAGGCGACAGAATCTTTTGATGAAGCTAAAAACCAATTTATAAGTTTAAGTACTGGAGTTTATGAATTATCTGTTTTATTCCACATTGAATCGTTTAATTATTTTAAAAAAATAGACAAAGAATTTGCAGTTAGCATACTAAAATCAATTGCAAAAAAGGCAAGGGATAACCCTAAGGCTCTAAAAACAATTGCTTATCATCTTGAAAAAATTGGAGATTTTCAAACAGCAAAAATTATATATCAGAGAATACTTTCAATACGACCACTTGACGAACAATCTTACAGAGATCTAGTGTTGATTTATAAAGAAAATCATGATTATGAATTAGCGGCTAGTTTATACGATCTAATGTTAAACAATAAGCTAAAGAATATAAATATGCTTGGTCTTCAAGAAACTGTTGTTAACGAGGCTGCCCACCTATATTGGACTAAGTTTGATAAATTAACCCAGACTGCCTTTCCTTTAAAGAGCTTAAAAACATATGTTCCAAAAAATGATTGGAGGAACTTCGGCTTTGATTACAGAATTATTTTTGATTGGAATGATCCAGCAGTTGAATTTAATGTTCAATTTGTTGATCCAAAAAACAAATACTATAACTGGTCACACACAGTTTTAGATGACAAAGATCTATTAGAAGATGAACTTAATTATGGATATAATACTGAGGAATTTATAATTGAGAAATCAGACAGAGGAAAATGGATAATTAACATTGAAAATTATTCAATTCAAGACGAATCAAATCCAACGTACATAAAATATACAGTATTTAAAAATTACGGAAGGCCTAACGAGATAAAGAAGACGGAAGTAATTAATTTAAATAAACTAAAACAAAAGGTTAACCTTGATATTCTAAGTTATTACAATTAGCAGTGCTCGTTATAAGCACCCTTCAAGTTTTGAGAAATCATTTCAGCAGATCTACCCTCAATATGATGTCTTTCAAGCATATGTACTAATTCACCATTTTTAAATAATGCGATTGCAGGTGAGCTAGGAGGAAATGGCGCTAAATAATACCTGACTTTTTCAACCGCATCTCGATCTACCCCCGCAAAAGCAGTTGTTAGATGATCAGGCTTTTTGTCATTAATTAAGCTTGTAATTGCGCCAGGTCTTGCATTAGCTGCTGCACATCCACAAACAGAATTTACAACCACCAATGTTGTGCCTTCATTAGAGATCATTTCATCAACATCATGAACTGATTTTAGCTCACTAAATCCTTGATCGGTAAGTTGTTTTCTCATGGGTAAAACTATTTCTTCTGGGTACATATCTAGAATAATTATAAATTACTGCAAATATAAAACGTTTTCTCTTAATATATTATTTGTTTTAGTATTTTCGCTAAAAGACCATTATGGAAAGTATTGCAACTGCTTTAGAAGATTTTTTTATTGGTTTAGGTAATCCGATTTTACAGGCTTTTTGTGCTGGGTTATTCACTTGGATTTTAACCGCAATTGGCGCTGGACTAGTTTTTTTCTTTAAGTCTGCAAATCGTAAATTACTTGATGCTTCTCTTGGTTTCACGGGAGGAGTCATGATTGCTGCGAGCTTTTGGTCACTTTTATCACCCGCTATTGACGCAGTTGAAAAACAACATGAGTTAGGGCTTACATCTCTTCCCTCATTCTTGCCTCCAGCGGTAGGATTTTTCTTTGGGGCTTTTTTTATTTATTTTTTGGATAAGAAAATCCCCCATCTCCATTTATTTAAAAAAATTGAGGAGGCAGAGGGACCTAAAACTGATTTAAAAAAGACTGAATTATTAGTTCTTGCAATAGCAATTCATAATATTCCTGAGGGCTTAGCCGTAGGCGTGGCTTTTGGTGCGATAGCTTCAGGGATGGATATTGGATTTACTCTTGGTGGAGCTATAGCACTAGCTATAGGAATGGGATTACAAAATGCCCCAGAAGGATTCGCAGTCTCTATGCCAATGAGAAGAGCTGGTTTTAGCAGATTTAAGTCTTGGCAATGGGGACAACTTTCTGCAATTGTTGAACCAATTTTTGCAGTTATTGGAGCCGCTATTGTTATAGCCGTGTACCCAATACTTCCTTACGCATTAGCTTTTGCAGCGGGAGCAATGATATTTATTGTAGTTGAAGAGGTGATTCCCGAAAGCCAAAGCGGTGGAAATACTGATATTGCCACTATGGGATTGATTGCTGGATTTATTGTCATGATGTGTCTTGATGTATCACTTGGCTAGGCTACTTTCTAGTCGCATTTGCTATTACCTCAAAATTTACATTTTCATATAAAAAATATTGGTTACTCATTAGCTGATTACCATATTTATCCAACCAGTCTTTGTGAAGTGAAAGCTCAATATTTGTTGGTGGAATTACATTAAATTCAACAGTATATAATTCATCTTTTTTACCTGGCAAAGAAATATTTCTAGCATAATGATAGTTATCAATTAGGTTAATGTGAGGAGTCAAATCAATAAATGTACTTAAGCCAGTTTTTTTGTTTGTAATTTTCGATGTGATATGTAAATATGCAACAAAGCCTCCTTTGGGTGAACCGTTAGGAGTATTTTTAATATCCCAATTTACTCGAGCTTCAATATGTATATTAGTTTCATTTTCTTTAAGATGCATTCCAATAGGCATAATATGATCTTTAACGGCTCCCTCAAAAATAAACACGATTCCAGGGTCAACTGTTTCTTTTCCAATTATTAATTCTTGTGAAATTGAAAAATTCAAATTCAAAAGTAATATTAAGTATAAAAGTTTTTTCATTTGTTAATAGTTTAAAGGAAGTTTATCAAAACCCATGTTATATAAAGTAAACCCAAAAATATCAGCATATTGTTCAATAGTTTTGGACACTGGAGTTCCTGCTCCATGGCCAGCGTTGGTTTCAATTCTTATTAAAAGCGGATTATTTTTAAGTCCTTTTTCCTGTAGCTCGGCTGCAAATTTAAATGAGTGTGCTGGTACAACTCTATCATCATGATTACCAGTTGTTACAAGAGTTGCTGGATAAACAGTATTTTTTTTAACATTGTGAACTGGAGAATAAGACTTTAGATATTCAAACATTTCAACTGATTGTTCAGAAGTCCCGTAATCATATGCCCATCCTGCACCTGAGGTAAATTTATGATATCTAAGCATATCCAATACACCAACACCCGGAAGTGCAACTTTCATTAAATCTGGGCGTTGAGTCATTACCGCTCCAACTAACAATCCTCCGTTAGAGCGACCACTTATAGCTAAAAACTCTGATGAAGTGTAATTATTTTCAATTAAATATTCACCAGCTGATATGAAATCATCAAATACATTTTGTTTTTTTGTTTGTACCCCGGCATTATGCCATTTTCTACCATATTCTCCACCCCCTCTAATATTTGGAACTGCATAAATTCCGCCTTGCTCAAGCCAAACCGCATTTGTAACTCGGAATCCAGGGGTTTGACTAATATTGAAACCTCCATAGCCATAAAGTATTGTTGGGTTTTTCCCATCTAGCTCAGTTCCTTTTTTATATGTTATGATCATAGGGATTTTAGTTCCATCTTTTGACTTATAAAAAACTTGTTTTGACTCGTAAGTTGAAGAGTCAAAATCTATTTCAGGATTCCAAAATTTTGAATAATCACCAGAGTTTACATTGTATTTAAACCTACTCATTGGGGTATAATAGTTAGAAAAGCTAAAATACAATTCAGTTTGATCTTTCTCTCCGCTAAATCCACTGGCACTGCCAATACCAGGTAAACTGATTTCTCTAATTAATTCACCATCATAGTTATATTGGTAAACTCTTGAAATCGCATCAATCATATACTCAGTAAAAATATATCCTCCACAAGTTGATGGAGATAATACAAATTCTTCTTCTGAAATTAGATCTACCCAGTTATTTTGATTTGGATTGCTAAAGTTAGTTTTTACAATTCTTTTATTGGGTGCGTTATGGTCTGTCACTAGGATTAATTTAGAACCATCATTGTCCAACAAATAAGTGTTTGAGTTATAATTATCAACTATGGTTTTAAGATTTGATTCACTTGATGAGAGGTCTTTGATAAAAAGCTTATTACCTGTAGTTTTTATAGCTGCATCAATAATAAGAAATCTACTATCATCAGTCACATAACCTCTAACATATCTGTTTTTTTCTGACGGAATTGCACCAAATATTACCTTATCAAATTTCTGTTTAGTACCTAGTATGTGATAATATAGCATATGTTGATCAGTTTTACTTGATAATTTGCTTCCCTCTGGGGCTTCATAGGAAGAGTAGTAAAATCCTTCATTTGATTTCCAGCTAATAGCCGAAAACTTTACATTATTTATAGTGTCTCCAACTAATTCTTTTGTTTTTGTATTCATAACAACAACTTTTCTCCAGTCTTCGCCAGCCTCTGAAATACTGTACGCAACCAAGCTAGCATCTTTGGAAAAACTCAATCCTGATAAAGATGTAGTTCCATCATTAGAAAATTTATTTGGATCAAGAAAAACCTCAGACTCCTTATTATCTTTAGTTCTGTATAAAATACTTTGGTTTTGAAGACCGCTGTTTTTGTAGAAATATGTGTAATCACCTTTTTTTAAAGGTGCAGAAATCTTTTCATAGTCAAGCAATCCTAATAACCTATCTTTCAATTCACTTCTAAATGGTATTTGATTTAAATATTTGAACGTGATTTGATTTTGGTTTTTTACCCATTCTTCAGTTTCTGATGAAAGGTCATCCTCTAGCCACCTGTAATTATCTTTAACTTCTTGCCCAAAATAAATATCCGTTACGGGTTTTTTAATTGTATGATGATAATTTATTTTATTCTTGCTACAAGAAATTAAAATAAATATCAGGCAAGTAGTCAAATATTTATAATCAGTATTTAATATATTTTTAATCATAATTAAGTTTTTTTAATATTTGAATATCATAAAGAAGTTGTTTAATTTCTTCATCGTTAGTGCCATCGTAAAACCCTCTTATTTGTCTTTGTTTGTCAATTAGCATAAAATTCTCGGTGTGAATCATATCAAATTTTCCATATTCAGTATCTTCAACAGCAAGGTATGACTTTCTTGCCAAATCATATATTTGTTTTTTTTCTCCTGTCACAAGGTTCCATTTAGAATCGTCAACATTATTTTCAATTGCATATTTTTTTAATTGTTGAACCGTATCAACCTCAGGAATTACAGTATGAGATAAAAATAAAACATCATTATCATTCTTCAACTCTTCTTGTAATCTGTACATGTTTTTTGTCATTATTGGACATATGTCTTGACATGTTGTAAAAAAGAAATCAGCAACATAAATTTTATTATTATAAAATTCTTGTGTTATTTTTTGCCCATTTTGATTTGTTAATTCAAAATCAGATATTTTGTGGTATTTGGCAATATGAATTATTGAAGAGTCTACAAGTTTCTCGTTTACTTCAGCTGGTTGATATACAGGTAATACTTCAATAGGTTTTAGAATTACGTAAAACATATAAACAGCTGCTGCAGAAAAAATTAAAATGAACCCTAGAGTTATAAAATCTCTTTTTCTAAATAGCTTCAAATTGAACCAAATTTTGTGGTATGCAAAAATACAACAGTTTTACGTTAAATAATCAAAATAGATATTTTTAATTTACTATTAATCAATTACTTTTGTCAGCTAATTAAACAAGTCTATGGAAATCTTAATTAAAGTTTCACAATTTATTTTAAGTCTTTCTTTAATTATTGTTTTGCATGAGTTTGGTCATTATTGGCCCGCAAAATATTTTAAAATAAAAGTTGAAAAGTTTTACTTATTCTTTGATGTTAATTTTTCATTGTTTAAGAAAAAAATTGGAGAAACTGAGTGGGGTATTGGTTGGTTACCTCTTGGCGGATATGTCAAGATTGCCGGAATGATTGATGAAAGTATGGATAAGGAGCAAATGGCAAAACCTCCTAAGTCATGGGAGTTTAGATCTAAACCTTCATGGCAAAGACTAATAGTAATGCTAGGTGGTGTTACCATAAATTTTATTTTAGCAATTTTTATTTACATAGGATTAGCATACAGCTATGGCTCATCATCAATTTTATTAGATTCAATTGACGATGGTTTTGCAATAACTAACCCTATTTTGACTAATGCTGGTTTTCGAACAGGTGATAAAATAATAACCGTCGATGGTAAAAAATTAGAAACGTATTCCGATTTAAGAAAATCTATTATAGGCTCAACTTATTATCAGGTTGATAGAGATGGTGATATAATTGAAATTGAATTACCTGTAGATTTACTAGGAAAATTATCATCAAGTGATGATATGTCTTCATTTGAATTTAGAATGCCATTTATTATCCAAAGTGTTTCTGAGCAATCGCTAAATAAAGGCTATGATATTAGACAAGGTGATAGGATAGTCTCAGTTAACGGTCAGGAAACGAAGTATGTAGACCAAGTGGCTAATCTATTAGAAAATAACAGTAATCGTACAATACTAGTTGAGCTATTAAGAGATTCATTTAGAATCAAAAAAACACTTAATGTAAATGAAGATGGCATGCTAGGAATCATGCATGGAGCAACTGTTCAAAATATGGTTGATTTAGGATTAATGGATGTTTCTTACAACTCTTATTCCTTTTTACAAAGTGTACCCATAGGAATAAACAATTTTGTTTCTTTTATGGGTTTTTATTTTGATCAGTTAGTTGCCATTTTTAATCCAAGCACAGGTGCATATAAAGGTCTTGGGGGTTTTATCGCTATTGGAAATATTTTTCCTTCAACTTGGGATTGGCAGTCTTTTTGGAACACAACTGCTCTTCTTTCAGTTATGTTAGGGGTTTTGAACTTATTACCTATTCCCGCATTAGATGGTGGCCATGCTATGTTTTTAGTTTACGAGATGGTTTCGGGAAGAAAACCTTCTGACAAATTTTTGGAAACAGTACAGGTAATAGGTTTTTTAATTTTATTGGCATTAGTGATATTTGCTAATGGAAATGACATATATAAATTATTCAATTTTATAGTTTGATATGGGCTGGTTCTATAACTTTATATTACTTTGGATTTTTATTGGACTCTGCACTTTCTTGTATCTCATATTTTCAAAAACAATAGCTCCCTACGGAAGACACTCAAACTCAAAATGGGGGATAATGATAGATAATAGATGGGGTTGGTTCTGGATGGAGTTACCCGCTCTATTATTAATGCCTGTAATAGTTTTAATTTCTCCAACAGAAAAAAATTTAATAATTACATTAATGCTTTCACTTTGGGTATTACATTACTTTTATCGTACTATTTTATTTCCTATAAAATTAAAAACTAAAGGAAAAAAGATACCAATTGCAATAGTAATCAGCGCTTTTATTTTTAATCTTTTTAATGGCTTCTTTATCGGTTATGAAATTGGCTATTTATCTGAGGAATACAGCTTTGGAATAAATACAATAATTGGGGTTATAATATTTTTTATAGGAATGTATATTAATAGGGTATCCGATAATAAATTAATCTCATTAAGAAAAGAAAGTCAAGATTATAAAATTCCGAAGGGCGGGATGTTCAATTATATTTCTTGTCCTAACCATTTTGGAGAAATTGTCGAGTGGTTTGGCTATTCTGTCATTGTGTATAATCTTGGTTCATTAAGTTTTGCTCTTTGGACAGCATTTAATTTAATCCCTCGAGCCTTAAATCATCATAATTGGTATAAAAAATATTTTGTTGAATATCCTACTAATAGAAAAGCAGTAATACCCTATATTATTTAGATTTTTCAGATACAAAGATTTAAGTAAAAAAAAATTAAATTTTAAAAATAATACATATATTTGCCCACACTGAAAAGTAAATTCCTCCTTAGCTCAGTTGGTTAGAGCATCTGACTGTTAATCAGAGGGTCCTAAGTTCGAGTCTTAGAGGGGGAGCAAGCGAAACCGCTACACTACACAGATAAAAGCCTTCGAGAAATCGGGGGCTTCTTTTTTTACATCAATTATTAATGAACTTGCTTAAAGTTAGTAAAAAAGTGGTAACTATATGGCAACTCATTTGGCACTCTTTAGCTTTTTCATTTTTTCAAAAACTTATGTAATAAGAAAGCTATAGAAACCCCAAGACCTATCAAAAGAATAATAAATGAGTTATCACTTAATAAAGAATCTTTTATTACATCCGTGTGTAATAGTATTAGCTTTTTCATATCGTATGTTGGACTAGTTGCAAATATTAGAGCTTGTGTCCCTCGTATAATATTCTTCTTCATTTGACAATGAACTAGTAAAATGTAAGCTATTTCCGTTATTTATAGCCGAAATATATATCAAATAAGTTTCAGAGTCAGTTTCAGTAACTTCAATAATTAATTCATCAATAGAGTTATCGATTACTTCAGCTTTTATCCAATCTCCATAATTACCAACTATATTCCAAGGTGTATACCATATTTCACATATTCCTGAATCAACATAACCATAACTAGTTTCTTCCCAGCCATCAGGTGTAAAAATGTCCCAAAGGCCATTAGAATCATTAATATCTTCAGCAATATTCTTCCATATAACTCCGTCATATTTTTCTAAAAAGTTTTGACTTGAATTAGAAGATGAAGAATCATCACCGCTACAAGCAAGAACTAAAAAGCATATAGCAAAGAAAACTAACCATTGCCTCCCATAGGTTCTGTAGCATAGCTTGATTTTAAGAAAGTTGTATATAGATAGCATAGTGTTTAGTTGTTTAATGTATCTACAAGATAGTGAAAAAGTTGTTTATGGTTTGTCAAGTAAGAAACGAGGATATTGATATGTCGTATGTTGGTTAAGATTGATATTAGTGCTTAAAAAAAGATGAAAAGAGCAATAAAAACAATTAGTAAAATTATTCGATCTATTACATTTTTTTTCTTTTTCCATCCCAAGTAAATATCAAAAGCAACTAATACTAATGCAATAACATATAAGGATTCAAAAATCGTATTTGAAATTGAATCCCAATCATTAGCTGTTTTTAATAAGTCAACAATAGTTGTTAAAGCAAATAAAATATATCCTGATTCTCCGATGTATTCTTTTTTCATATCTTATGTTAGCTAGTCTCCTGATGCTAATGCAGCATCTACAGAAATATCGCAATTTAAAGCTCCTGAGATAGGGCAATTATTTTTTGCTTCAAGCACAAATTCATCAAATAAAATTTTACTAATTTCAGGTACTTTCGCAATAAGTTTCAGTAATACTTCAACTATTTTACCATCTTCAAATAATAGTATAGCATCTGTATTCAATTCAATAGGATGGTAGTTGTTTTCATTTAGAACAAAACTTAATTTCATATTAAAACAACCTGCTAGAGCTGCAGCGATCAATTCCTCAGGATTTGTCCCAAGATCACCGTTATCATTTTTAAATCTCGTTTTGAAACTGTATGGCATTTCATTAAAAGCACCGCTTTGAGCCGTTAATATACCCTGTCCATCTGCTCCACCTCCTTGCCAAATTGCATTTACTTTTCTTTTCATAGTTTTAGTTGTTTAATTTATCTACAAGTTAGTAAGTTGTTTAGGGTTCTACAAGTCGTATGTTGGTTTAGTCTTTTTTAATTTCTATTGAATCATTTTTCTTTTACCGCCTCTAATCTTGCCTCAATTTTTTCTATTTCATATTGATGCCTCTTTTCTGTAGTGTGATTAGAACACTCTAAAGCTAAAATTAAGATTAAGACAAACATAAATATTATTATAACAGCTTTTTTTTCATCCTTTTTCATATCGTATGTTGGTTGTTGTTAATTAGCCATGAAAAATATCGGCAAACTGTATGGGACTATTACTTTTTTTCCATCTTGAGTCCCAGGCTTCACTATAGGTAACATTTTAACCACTCTTACCGCTTCTCTTTCTAATTTAGGATGACGTGCTCGAGCCTTTACTTCAACAGCTCTTCCTAAGGTATCAAATTTAAAAATAACAGAGATTCTTTGTCTTCCAGAAAACCCTAAGCCATCCGCACAACCTACGTCAAACTCCTTTGCAATAAATTTTGCAATCTTATCAGACATACATTTTCTTTTTTTCTCATTATTTCCCCTCTTACAGCCCGGGAAAATGGGTACACTTTCAATCATTTCATAGTTTAGTCTACCATTATTTTCAGTTTCAGATTGTCCAAAAGAAACAAGTGGAATAAATAGTATTAGTATTAGCTTTTTCATATCGATCCTTAATCTCTGGTATAAATTGTAATAAAATCTACTCCGTCGTTTTCACCCCCCACATCAACTCCTGTAAATCTAAGAGTATTTCCTTCTAAAACCCCTTCTGCTATAGAATAAGATCCATTTCCAAAATCAATTGTTATTGAGAATATATTTACTGTGTTTGGGACAGAATAATAGTCTAAACTATATATTATATCTAATCCACAAGGATCAGGAGGACCGTCGGTATAGTATAGATAATATTCACCTGTTCCTCCATCCGATAAATCCATATAGGATTCTAAATCACATTCTTCTAGAATCAACTCTTCTCCATCTTCATAGTATTCTGTCAAATACCATCTTCCTTCAATAGATCCCGACTCTTCATTTGAATCATCATCACTACAAGCTAAGACTAAAAAGCATATAGCCAAGAATGCTAGCCACTGTTTCCAATAGGTTCTGTAACACAGTTTGACTTTAAGAAAGTTATATATATCTCTCACAGTTTTAGTTGTTTAATGTATCTGCAAGTTAGTGAAAATGTTATTTATGATTTATCGTATGTTTTTATAAACCAAATACAGCAATAACAACAACCATACCTGCTGCCGCTGCCACCCAAGCACCTCCTTTGGCAACACTGCCTAAAGTTTTTAGTATTGAAAACTTTACAACTTTGACTTCGTAAATATCCTTCTTAAGTATTGTTTGTGTACTTCCATTATTTTCTAAAGTCATTGTTTTATCATCTTTAGAAACTAATTGACCGTTAAATTTTGTTCTATCAAGCATTTCAACCTGAATCTTTTGTTTTTTATTATCAATTGAAATAGTATCATAACTCACGGATTTGTAACTAAAACAACTTTGAAATAAAATTAGAAAAGACAATAAAATAAAAAGGTTTTTCATAATGTTATTTTCGGATGATTCTTACAAGATAGTGGAAAAGTTGTTTATGGTTTATCATATGTTGCTCTATAAAAGTGAAAAGGTTCGAAAGAGAGCCAACCATAGCAATCAATCAAACCGATTCTTTTTGTGTGATGCGAATATATAAATTAAAGTGGAATAAATAGTAATAGTATTAGCTTTTTCATATAAAATGTCAGTTTATTCTAAGCCTGAAGTTTTTCCAATAAATACATTTACACCTGATTGTAGAGGGTTTCCACTTGCTCTTCTGTTCATAACCACCTGACCACAATGCCACAAAGCATCTGCAATGGGCCCATTAATTTGATTCCAAAACGGAAACTCCATCATATTACCACCTCTTTCAAACCTTATCTTTAGCTTTGAGAAGTCAGGATTTGATTTTAATTGTTCGTGGATATACTTCAAATTTAGCAGTGTTTTTTCTCTTAATTCCTTATAATTATAATTAACATCTGAAAAATTATATGCTTGATTTTTGAATGATGAAGAAATCATATTAGTCAAGCTATATATATGTTTGATTATATCTAATGTTGATCTTGCACCCTCACTTGACTTATATTCTAGGTCTTTTTGACTTAGTGATTTAGAAGCCCAATAATATCTGAACCCAAGACCCTCAATCATTCTTGTAACAATGTTAGCTTGAGAAAACTCCGTTGGATATTCTGATATATCACTAAAAGGTAAATTCAAGTCTTGCTTGTTTATTTGTCCATAGGAGGCAAGAGGAATAAAAAGTAATATTATCAGTTTTTTCATATCGTATGTTGGTTTATTTATGAAAATTACATCAGTAGAGGCTCAAAAGAATATCTTGTTGGAACAAAATTATGCTCCTTAAAAATCTGTTGAGTGGATGGTTTAGCCAACCATTCTTTAAGTTTTGGTGGGTTTACATCAAAAAAAAGTTCTAAAATATTTTTATCATCAATTTTACAAAAAACACATTTTGAAGAATCACACCATTCGGTAAATTCAGATTTTATTTTTTCATAGCCATTTATTTTAAAATCATCAGCATCATTACAACTTGCTGTCAGCATTAAGTTCATATAATTATATTTTTTTATTTATCTACAAGTTAGTGAAAAAGTTATTGATGGTTTATTGTATGTTAACTATGTCCCACAACTAGATAGCCCCCAGGATCTCACATACCCACTTTGACTGTTTCCTTCCAGATCTATAATTGTTATATACCAGCAGGGCTCACCTAATATAAAATTTTCATCAATCCAATTATATTGCTCTTCATCTATACAATGACTTACTCTTGTGGTATAATTACCACAATCTGATTCAAGCTCAGTAGAGTAATTAAAGTTATTATTTTCATTAATTGAGTTATCACTACAATTAAAAATAAATAGAATAAATAGTAATAGTATTAGCTTTTTCATTTTTTCTTTTTGATAAAGAAACTTTCTATAACTGCGGTTAATATAAAAAATACTATAAATAATATTAATTTTCTTTGGTTCCAATCTAATGGATTTAAATGCATTTCAAAACCTCCAATAAAATCAAAAGCACTTACTATATAAGCAACAAATGCAGATTTTAAACTTAATTCTAAAAGCTTTTTCATTACTTGTTTTTTTTTGCTTTAGCTCTTTCGCTAAAAATTATATACATTAAGATTAACAAACAAAACCCTAACCATAAGTACCATTTATTTTCCTCTCCATAACTCTTTTCTGCATAGTTTATCATTGGAGTACAAGTTCCACCTATTAAAATTGGAATCCAATATTCTTTGATAAACTTTTTCATATTGTTTCTTACTCTTTGATTATTTTATGAGTCGAGGTATTTATACCGTCTGTTAGATTTACTATATAAGTGCCTTTTTCTAAACAGCTAATATCAAGCTTTCCGTTAGTATTTTCTCTTATTAGTTCTTTACCCAGTAGGTCAAACACAACTGCTTCTATTTCTTTATCATTGTTTATACTAATATAGTCAGAGGATGGATTAGGAAAAATTTTTATTGAGTTTAAAACATCATAACTATTGTGTGTTAAACTTGGATTAAAAATCTTCATTACGCCAACTTCGGTATCACCAAATGCATCAGTATCATTAAATATTACATACCCATTTTCGGTTAAATCACCATATTCCGTAGCAGTATTTACTTGCTCGTGACAAAAAATATCACTTCTGATTATGTTGCCGTTAAAATCAGTGAACAAAACCCATCCGTTCCAAATATCTGAAGACTCAAAAGGAGGGTTAACAGCAGAATATGACTCATTTTCATCCCCCGATCCCCCAAACAAATAAATTCCTTCATCTGATACTTTTATTCCATATAGTTCATTTCTAATATATTCTAAATCGTAACCCCTTGGGTTTGCATAATGTTTAGCCCAGAATATATTTGCCTCTAAATCAATTTTGATAGACGAATAGTCAAACGGCTCTCCATTACCCTCTCTTTCGCGATGTCCACCATAATAAATTATGTCATTGTGAATATCCAAGTCTGCAGGAATTATTGCTTCAGTACCCATGAGATTACGCGTCCATAATTCATTACCATTATTATTTAACTTTGTTAAAGTTAGATCACCTTCATAATTAGTTGAGCCATAATATAGATTTGCATTAGAGGATTCAACAATAGAGACTGCATATTCTGTTTGATTATTGATTGCTGTCCAAATTTCTTGTCCATTTGATGGGTTCACTTTTATCGTCATCGCACTTCCACCATAAACTATAAAAATTGTATCAGACTCGTCCCCACCTATGAATCCTGCGCCATAAATATATCCGTCATTTCCTATAATAGTTGATCTTATACCATCAAACATTGACGAGCTTCCGCTTGAATTATAATTCTGATTCCAAATTATCGACCCATCATCACCATTTAGCCTTGCCATCCACCTCTCTTGTGTATTCCCTGATCCGCCACTAACTATATAATCAACTCTGTTATTGTCATTAATTTCTGTAATGCCAAAACCTACAGTATTATTTATTGTCACAGACCATATTAGTTCTCCGTTTTGACCATCAATTTTATGAATTCTTGATTGATTATCTGGCATAAATACAACAGCTACATTTCCGTCAGAATCTACTAAACCTTTATTTACTTTTCCTGGGTTGCCCTCTGTGAAAACACTTTCCCAAATTATATTCTGATTATAATCTGAATTATCAGGAATTATTTGAGCACTATGGACTATAGGTATTAGTAGTAATAGTATTAGTTTTTTCATTTATTTTTCTCTAATCTTTTCTAAGGTCAAGTTTTCCTATATTACTTTTTTTAATTCTTTTAATATCTCCTGTTGATGTATTTACTCTAAAGAGAACACCTTCGGCAGCAGCAATTGCATAGGTTCCAACCTGATTGTTTTCATTAGAATAATCATCATCAGGGTTAGAAACAGATAAAAATAATGATACAGCACCAACACAAGCTAAAGAGTAAAGTAAGAAGTCTTTGAATTTAGTTTTCATAATATTTAGTTTTAAGTTATTTAATGTATCTACAAGTTAGTAAGTTGTTTAGGGTTTTACAAGTCGTATGTTGGTACTATATACATGATATATATCCCTTAAACAACTAAGTAGCATACTAATCACACATACAACCAAATAAACAAATAATAAAAAAATATCTAAAAAATTATGAATATCGCAATGTGTTTTCCTTTGAGTTATTAGAAATGGCATTTAAATTGCGAATAATTTTTTTTTGAAAAATGAAAGTATCAATTATTGGTTCTGGTATTGGTGGAATATGTGCTGCAATTAGATTAAAATCAAAGGGATTTGATGTTGAGGTTTTTGAAAAAAATAAAATGCCAGGAGGAAAACTAAACACTTTCAGCCTAGATAGGTTTAGATTTGATGCTGGCCCTTCATTATTTACTATGCCTTTTTTAGTCGATGAATTATTTGAACTCTTTGATTTAAACCCCAGAGATTATTATAACTACAAAAAAAAAGAAATTCATTGTAAATATTTTTGGGATGATAAAACAAAGTTTACGGCATACTCGGATAATAGAAAATTTTTAAAAGAGGTTAAAAATAAATTTGAGGTAAATGAGATAGTAGTAAATAAATATTTAAAAAAAGCTAAAATAAAATATGATCTGACAGAAAGTATTTTTTTGAAAAAATCACTTCATAAATTTTCTAGTTTTTTAAATATTGAAACAATTAAAGCTCTTTTTAATTTAAATATTTTCCAAATTAATAGAACATTAAACGAGGTCAATTCTGATGAATTAAAAAACAAATACCTTATACAAATATTTGATAGGTATGCAACATATAATGGTTCATCACCATATAAAACCCCTGGGATGATGACATTAATTCAACATTTGGAAAATCATTTTGGAACATTTATTCCGGAGGGAGGAATGTATGAAATAACAAATGCTATATTCAACTTAGCTAAGGATGTTGGAGTAAAATTTCATTTTGAATGTAATGTTGAAGAAATTATTTTAGAAAAAAATATTGCCAAAAAGGTAAAAGTTAATGATAAGTTGATCGAGTCTGATATTATTGTTTCAAATGTTGATGTCAATTTTACCTATAAAGAATTATTAAAACAAAAATTTAAGCATAGGTCTTTGAAAAACGAAAGCTCTAGCTCTGCTTTAATTTTTTATTGGGGAATTAATGGAACTTATGATGAATTAGATCTTCATAATATATTCTTTTCTTCAAATTACAAGGAGGAGTTTAATGCAATTTTTGAAAAAAAAGAAATTTTTGATGATCCTACTGTCTACGTTAATATTTCGTGTAAGGATGTTTCAACAGATGCTCCTAAAGATTCAGAAAATTGGTTTGTAATGATTAATTCGCCATATAATTTAAATCAAAATTGGGATAAACAAATTCAAATAACCAGAAAAAAAATAATTAATAAGCTTGAAAAAATACTTGGAGTAGAAGTTGAAAAAAATATAGTAAAGGAAAAAGTTTATAGTCCAATTGATTTAGAATTAAATACAAATTCGTTTAACGGCTCTTTATATGGAAGTTCTAGTAACAATATTATGTCTTCTTTTATGAGACACCCAAATTTCACAAAAAAAATAAAAAATCTTTTCTTTTGCGGAGGTAGTGTGCATCCAGGTGGTGGAATACCTTTGGCAATTTTATCATCAAAAATAGTTTCCGATTTAATTGAAAGCAAATAAAAAAAACATATCAATATTTATTATTTGGCTGGTACACATTTCTGGCTTTCTAGGTATGTTATTTTATGACTTAGATTTTTTTGCAGGTTTTACTTCTGTAAATCTTATTTTAATGTCAATCATTTTATTTTTTAATTTTAAATTAAACTCAAGGCGCCAGATATTGTCTATTTTATTAATCTTTTTAATTGGAATGATTACGGAGTCTCTGGGTGTAAATTATGGTTTAATTTTTGGTGATTACGAATATGGAAATAACCTTGGTTTAAAATTATTTGGTGTGCCTTTTCTAATTGGAATAAACTGGGTCATACTGACGGCTATTTCCGCAAATATTGCTTTTTTTTTAACAAAAAATAAGAATATTTTATCCACAATTATCATTGGTGCATTATTAATGTTAGCTATGGATTTTGTAATGGAGCCAATAGCACCAAAATTAGATATGTGGAGATTTAAAAATCTAATTGTTCCACCATCTAATTATATAGGATGGTTAATTATTGGGCTACTTACCCAAACGATATATAACTTGCTATTCCGAGAAAAAGAGGTAATTGTTTCAATAAATTTATATGCTGCTTTTTTCTTGTTTTTTAGTTTCCTTAATTTAATTTAAATCCTATTTTGGTTTAATCTAACGTTTTAATTGGTTTAAATTTTTGAATAGTATTATTTAGAATATCTCCAACATAAATATTTCCTTTATTATCAACTTCAATATCGTGGTATCTTGCTTTAGGTCCATTATAATTTCCGCTTCTACCAAACTTTGACTTTAAATTTAAATCAAGATCAAACTTTATAATATCAGAACCTATAGGAACTAAATTTTCGATTCCTATATAATCAATTCCAAAAAGATAGTTATCATAATTATTTACATTAACAGAATATAATTGTCCAATTATCTCATTTTCCCATTCAGCTATAAAGTTTCCTAATGAGTCAAATTTTTGAATCTTATTATTTTCTCTGTCGGCGACATAAACATTCCCTTCTTTATCCAAGTCTAATCCGTGCGGAATATTAAATTCGTTTTTATTTTCTCCAAATACCCCCCACTCAAATAGATACTCACCCGCAGATGAAAACTTAACTATTCTACTATTTCCATACCCATCACTAACATAAAAAGACCCATTTTGAGAGACAGCTATGTCTGTAGGTAGGTTAAAGTGTAATGAATCATTACCCGGAGTTTTTTCTTCTCCAAGAACCAACAATTCATTTCCGTTATAATCATATTTAATTACCTGATGAAGACCAACATCTGTTATCCAAATATTATCCTCATTATCAATTTCTAATCCGTGAGGCATTATAAAGAGCTCAGAACCCCAAGATTTAATTATCTCACCGGAAATATTATCTATTTCGATAAAGGTGTCTTCAATTATTTTTTCTTCAGGCATTGGTACTTGCCAAGATCTTGAACCCCTATGATAAACTACTAAATTCTGACTCGAATTCAATGCAAGACCTGTAGGATTTCCTAACACATAATCGTCAGGTATTTTCATCCAATTTTCAGTCAACTCATATTCATTACTATATTTAGCTGACTCATTGCAGCAAAATACAAGTGGAATAAATAGTAATGGTATTAGCTTTTTCATTTCATATATTATCTTTTATTATTGATAATAATATTTTATTAAAATCAATTTGATTTTCCATATGTGGTAGATGGCCCGACTCAGTAATAAAGAAATCCTTTCTTCTTGGGAGTATTGAGTCAATCCTTTTTTTAAAATTTTCAAAAACTACAACCTTATCGCTTTCTCCCCATATGGTATATGTAGGGATAGTACTTAGCTGAATCTTGGTGTGTATTTCATCCATTGTATAGTGATTTTTTCTTGTAGATATAAGCGCGTTAGCAAATCCTTTATACTTGAGCAACTCTTCATATTTAACATCCCACCCAATATGTTTCTCAGGGTATTTAAAGTCTAATAGTTGTCCTTTTGAAATTGTTGGATAGTTTTTACTTATAAAATCCATTACCTCTTTTTCAGAAACTGATTTATTAGTCTCTTCAATTACCTCTCTAAACCCTGATGATGCTACATATATTAGTTTTTCTACAACTTTAGGTTGTAAATCAGCAACTTTTGAAATAACTCTGCCACCATTTGAAAGCCCAATAAATTGTGCAGATATAACATTTAATTCATTCAACAAATCTAAAACTTGATTTGCCAAAAGCTCATCAGTGTAAGCTTTATCTAAATTTTCAGAGTATCCTCGACCGTAAAGATCAAGTATAATTACATAATAGCCTTTTTCAGCTAGCATTTTGAAAGTGGGTTCCCATATATATGATGGAACGGAAAAACCGTGAACTAAAACTATTGGAGATATATTCGAACTTTTATTTTCCCATTTATAATAAGTAAAGCCCTCAGAGAGCTGAATAATGTCTTCATTAGCGCTGATAATAAAATTGTTTTTAAAAGATTCATCTTTAATGAGAAATTCATATTTGTTTATATTTTCATCACAAGCAAAGACAAGTGGAATAAATAGTAATAGTATTAGCCTATTCATTTTTTGATTTTTTCATTAATAAACAATTTATTCCAAAATCCACTACAATATAGAATTACAAAAAAAATTACCATAAATCTTGCTAGTGTTTTATTGTCCCAATCTAACGGATTTAATCTAATTTCAAAAGGAAAAAAATCAATTGCAACAGCCAGGTAAACAATAAACGTATATATCAAAAAATCTTTATGAGTTTTTTTCATGTCGAATTTTAGTTTAATCTTTCTTATTGGTTTTTTATAGTCCAAAAACAACCAACTGTAAACAAAAACATTAGTAAAATAAGCCCTATTCCTTCGACTCTATCAAAGTTAAAACCAAATTCTTGTGCATAAAAAAAAATGCCAACTCCAATCACTATAGTAATTAGGTTTATGATAATTTTTTTTTTCATATAGTATTTTTGTTTAGTTGAAGAATAAAAAATATGGTATCATTACAGCAAGAAAACCTGCGATAATAGCGAGAATTAATTTTTGATTTTTTTTCATACCTTATTTAGGTGTTTAATGTATCTGCAAGATAACGAAAAAGTTTTTTTTGGTTTTGTCAAGTAAAAAACGAGGATATTGATATGTCGGTATTTATTAAAATTTACTATTTTGACAAACAACTATTAAATTAATATTTAAAAATGTTAAAAATACCACCACCACTATTGGTTCTAATTTTAGTTATTTCTAATTATTTTTCATCCAAAAAAATTGATCTAATTTTCTTACCTAATCAAAACTTAATCTCACTTATTATACTATTAATAGGTGTACTTATTTTAATCACTCCAATTTTCAAGTTTATAAAATCAAAAACTACAATTGATCCAATAAAGTTTAAAAAAGTTAATAAACTTATAACTTCGGGAATATATAAATATTCAAGAAACCCTATGTATTTAGGTTTGTTGATGATCGTCACATCAACATCAATATTTTATTTGAATATTTTCTCAATTATTACACCTGTAATTTTTTATTGTTGGATAAATAGATTTCAAATTAAAAGAGAAGAGATTTTTCTTACAGAAAAATTTGGTAAAGATTACATACTATATATGACTAAAACCAGAAGATGGATTTAGTTAGAGTCTTAGATTTTTCATATCTTCTACAGTTCAGTTGCAGGGTCCATCCAAATATGCAATAACCCCGTAAAAATTAAAAGCCTCACAGCTATTTCCATATGTGTTCCCGTCACACCCACATACAGGCTGATATTCTTGAGTACAAGCATACTCTAAATTGATTAATGATTCATCAACACACATATTAGGTATATCCTCATCATCATTATTACAAGCAAATACAATTGGAATAAATAGCAATAGTATTAGCTTTTTCATTTTGTTTGTGGGTTTATTTTTTGAATCTGATTTATTCAGTTTTGTCGTGTTTTGGAAAGTAGTCATTTTTCCAAAGATAGATAAGAATAATAATACCAGCACCTAAAGAAATAATAAACCCATATAAATGTGTATCGAGTCCGAAACGGATATATTGAATTAAATTATATAAGAAAAACACATCAAGGATAACAAGCGTAAAAATGATATAAGGATTAAAGTTTGGAGATTTTAGTTTTTTCATTTTTTAGATATTTATAAAGAAAGAAAATTAAACTGACAAAAGTTAACCCTAGGTAAGTAAGAAAAAGCTATCATTTAATATAGATTTTTTTCATGTATCTTTATTTAATAATATCAGCTTATTTATATTATTTTAATTCTCTATCTGACATGTCTCTTTGGAATAAGTAAGCATTTTTAATCCTCCCATTTATTATCTGTGCATCAAAAATTCTTTGGTAATTATTTGTATTTTCTCCTTCACCAAAGCTAATGTTTAAGCAAGTAGTTACCCAGTTTTCAGAAGGCTTATCTTTAAAATTTATATTTGAAGAAATAGACCATAATATTTCCCATTTTGCATTGGGAAACTGATCTAAAAATTGTTTAGACATTTCAATATGTTTCTCACTTCCTTCCACAACCTGACCTGTATGTGAAAAACCTAAAAAATCCTCGTGTTCTAAGTTTTTAACAGTTTCAAGATCTTTATTGTTATAGGCCTCAAAATAGTCTGTAATCACTTGAAGCGAGGCTTGATCTCCAGTAGTTATATCTACTTTGTTTCCATCCTCGTATTCATATCCGAATACATTTGATTGTACTGCATTATTACATCCAAGGAATAACAATGAAATAATCAACATAAAGTAAAATCTTAAATAGTTTTTCATAATATTTTATTTTTTTATGTGTAAACAAGTTAGTGAAAAATATATTTATGATTTTTCATCACCTTTTTATAAATGTATATTATTTTTTCTTTTTTATATTTTTCAACCCTAAGTGTGTCATATAAAAAAATAAAATAAACAAAAGTAACTCTAAATATTCGTTAAGAAATTCAGTCTCTTTAATAAAATAACAATAAATGTCATAGGCGATTAATCCAGCGGATCCAAAATATAAAAATGGAGGAAGGTATTTAACTGAATAAATTAATTTTTCAAGTTTTTCCATTTTATTAATGGATTGTATTTTATTGTAAAGAACTAATATTCATATTCTACTGCTTGTCCTTGAACTCCAATGGACCAGTGAATTTGGACAATTTTCCACTCTCCATTAATTTTTTTTACTACACCACTATTTCTAACGTTATTTATTTCTCCAGAATCTCCTTCAACAGAAAAAGTGAAATCCAAAAGCTGGGTATATGATGCCATATCTCCAGCATCACTCATCACAATATTTAAATCTCTTGTTAAGAATTTAGGGTCTTCGATTGCAAGCTGCCCAATAATTGATGGTTCAATTTCAGTCCAACCACTTAAGTACTCAGCTTCATCAGTTCCAATTAAAACAGCATCTGCTGAAAATGTATTTTTCGCTTGTTCCAGACTGCTATTAGTGAAAAAATCGAATTGGCTTGCGATGAAATTACTTACCTCTTCAAAATCTTGGTTACTATTCTCTACATTACAACTATATAATAGGGTTGATACCAGTGTAAAATATATTATTCTTTTCATATTAGGTTTTTAAAATTTTTTAATTTTTAATTTTTCCAACAATATAGTAAGTTGTTTAGGGTTTTACAAATTGCTGATTTTTTTCATATTAATCACAGTAAGTAAAATCACAAATTTAGTTCTGTTAAAAACTTTTATTTTTAATAAGTCTAAATATAAATATATGAAAATCATACATTTAGAACTATTCTAAAGAAAATCTATAATATATTTGACCATAATAAAAGTATAATTATGAAAAATTTACAATTAAGCAATAGTTGTGTAAACTGTCAAAATCTTTTAATGAACTCTTTGTGTAGTTTTCATAACGTTGAGGTTAGTGAAAAGTATACATGTGACAGCTTTGAAGAGAAGTAATCTAACTTTTTTTAAATTTCAATTACTTTTATTCCAATGATTCAATTGATGCGGTCCAATCACAATACCATTGTACGTATAATGCCTTTCCATCTTCGTCAAAATCAAAGGATTCATAAATAGGAATTACAACAGACTTTCCGTTGGAGGAATTGGTTACCTGCATATCATAATAAAATCTAACAGAGCCATCTGATTCACCGGTTTCAGGGTTAACCCCTTGTAGGAAATTAAATGGAGCCATATGCTTTACATCATACTTGGCAAAAAAATCTTTGTGAATAGATTTTATTTGATCTAATCTCAACGTATCGGGAGCACCCAGTAAAGTACCTCTAAAAACAACATCATCTGAAAACTTAGAATAATCAACCGATTCATTGGCATAGCTTTCTAAAAGAAGTTGCATTGTTTTTGAATTTTCTTCAAAAGATTTTGTTGCTGCTAAATTATCAGAATTATTAACTGAATTACATGAAATAATGATAGCACAAACAAGTAGTGTATATATAATTTTTTTCATTTTTTTTTAAGTTAGAATACCAATTTAGTAAAATAAATAATCTAATCAGTATTATTATTTGAACTAATTTCTTTTGCTAGCAATTGCATATCGTCAACCTTGTCTGTTTCATCTACAATTTCATAACCTAATATAGTTTCTATTATATCTTCCAAAGTGACTATTCCAATGGCATTTTTAGATTTATCGATTATTAGTGAAATATGTTCTCTCTTTTTGAGAAGAATATCAAAGAGTACAGGAATTTTTGTTGTTTCATTTGAGGTAATTATAGGGCGTTTAATTTCTTTTAATTTAAAATCACCTTTATTACTAATTATATTTTCCAGAATTGTATCTTTTAAAACGTAAGCTTTGATTTCCCCGCTATTTAATATTGGAATTCTAGAAAATACTAACTCCGTATTTTTTTTATAAAAATCATTAACAGTTAAATTCTCATCAGCGGTTACCATGACTGAATAAGGAGTCATTATTTCTTTTACAGAGACATTCCTAAGTTTAACAATATTTTTAATAAATTTTGAATCTTTTTCTTCAATTATTCCCTGTTCCTCTGCTATTTCCGCGATAGTTGTAATGTCTTCTCTTTTAAGGAATAGTTCTTTTTTTGATCCTCCGATCGATTTAGTGAATGCTTGTAAAACCCAAAGAATTCCGGTGTACTTGAAAATTGGAATTATTGATGAAAGAAAAACTGTTGTAAATTTTGCTAAACTATTCCAATATTTTGCTCCAATAGTTTTAGGTATTATTTCAGAAAAAAGTAATATCATTATTGTCATAACAGTTGAAACAAATCCAACTAAAACCTCATCCGAGATTCCACTAGCAAAAAAAGTGTTTTCTAGACTTAATTCTGAGTAAGCTACTTTGGCTTGAACCCCAACCAAGATAGCACCGACTGTGTGTGCTATTGTATTCAATGTCAAAATAATTATTAATGGCTCGTCAATTGAATCTTTTAAATCGGATAATGTCTTTGCGTATTTTTTACCGTCTTTAATTTCAATTTTTATAAAGGTGGTATTAATACTTAGTAGTACAGCCTCTAAAATAGAGCAAAGGAAAGAAAGACTAATTGTTAAAAAAATATATAATATTAATAGTTCCAAGAAGAATATGTAATTACACCAAATTTAAGAAATCATAACCACATTTATTATTCTTTTTTAATTATTGTAAATTGTAATTATGAAAAGATATGCCCTTGCTTTAGTTGGATTAATTTTATTTTCATCGGGAGTTTGTGTTTTTGGAGAGGCATTAATCTCCAAATATGAAGACAGAAGTTGGTTTTTAATAGGGACTTTATCCTTAGTTTTAATAAATGCTGGTCTCGGATTAATGATAAAAAATAAGTGGGGTACATTTTAATGAATAAGTCACACAATTACATTAAGGTTCCGATAATATTAATTTCCGCAACACTTTGCATTGCTGGAATCAGGTGGATGATAAGTTCTGAACCATGGATTTTAGATCAAGTTGCAAATGAGGAGAGATTAGAGATGAGTTTTGTCGAGTTATTCTTAATCGAGGGAAATTTGACTTTAGGTGAATATCTAAAACAAATTTATAGGTTTTTGGGATTTTATGTTTTTGGGACTGGCTTAACATTTATGCTATTTACTACTAATGAGTTTTTTCAAATTCATAAATTTAGAACAAGACTTCTATATATATTAGGGTTTTTGCTTATATCGAATCTGATTCTAGCATATTACTGGATTCCTTCTTCTCATTTCATTTACCTAATGTGGGGGGCAATTTGCCTTTTCATAGTAAGTTGTTATTGTCATTTTAAAGAATCATGACATTCGATAAAATAAATTTAAATTTTAAAACTTTGTCAATGGTAATGATTACAATTGCTATTGTAATGTTACTTTTTGAAAATAATCAAAACCCACAAGTTAAAATGAATAATAATGTATATAAGATTTTAACCCATAATCAATGGAATGATTCAAAAAAAAACGGATATATTATTACAGAGTTAGATTTAAAAGACGGTTTTATTCATCTATCAACAGCTAGCCAATTATCAGGCACACTGCATTATTATTTTAACGAATTTGATTCCTTGATATTACTGCAGTTCAAAAGCAATGATATTGCGGACAATCTAGTTTATGAGAATCCAATTCATGAAACAGTCCGTAAGGGCAAGTTTCCTCATTATTACTCAAAACTCAATATTGATAAAATCTCAAACTTTTGGGAAATTAAAAGAGGATCATTCTCACTTCCAGAAGAAGTCATTCTCGATCAGTAAAATTAGTCTATAATAGCTGGGCTTGAAATTTCAGTACTGCTCTTTACAACAACATATGATGATATGGCATAATATGCTCCAGTTTGACCACTTGTGCTTCCACCGTCTGAGTACCAATTTTGGAAATCATACTCAAAATCGAAACCGTTACCATTAAAAGATAACCCAATATCATCAATTCGAACAGGTACAGCCATTCCTGGGCACCATCCTGCTCTATTTGGCATCCAATTTCCAGGTGCCTGGTTATTAATTGGATTAGTAGGACACCCGATTGGTCCCATGTAATGTTGATATGTTATTGCCCCGTTAATTTTAACATCATGCGTTCTGTAACACCACTCAGCACATGGCCTACCATCAGAATCAATAGGTGTAGCATGACCCCATCCAGATATAATTGTTCTTAGATATGTACTTTCTGCATTAGAGGGAATTTGAATATTTTTATTTAAATCAAGGTTGTGAGAAACCCCATAAGGAACCCCATCGATGGAATTTGCATGAAAATTTAAAATTTCAGAAACTGCATAGTACGGGTAATCAGGAGTCCCGTCAATATAATCAAATTCGATGGAAACTAAATCTGCTTTTTGCGTCCAATTTTCAATATAAATACGCAGCTCAGTTGACCCAGTAAGTAATGATTTAAAATCTGTAACGTCGAATTCTAATCCTCTTTCAAGCTCTTGAGTTCCAACCCAATACGGAGTTATATATCTTGCAATTTCATACCATTTTCCAGTGGTTTGATCTTTGACTTTTACATTTGCAAATCTATCCCAATCGTCACATCCAGTACTAGGGCAATCAATTTGTAAAAACATCTTTATTTGTTCTATGTTTGAAAGATCATCATGAAGATTAAATAATTGAGATGAAGATTGACTAAAACCACCACCAAAGCCTAATGCTTGATTTTGAAAAGTTTGGTAATTATATAGTAACATTGTCCCAATACCAAATAGATTAATGTTAATATTGTTTACTTCTTGTGATGATATTGATAAACTAGAGTAATAATTTGTAATTTCCGTCGGCATAAAACGAACATATATTTCATTTGAAATTTCAGGAACAAAGGAAATTTCCTGAGAAAAAGAGTTATTATCTAATGAAACTTCATATCCGTTTGGTGAAACAACAAATATTTCAGATGTAGTATTTTCAGCGCTTATAATAATTACCTGAGAATTGGAAATCTGTGTTACCATTGTACTTTCAAATGATAAAGAACTAACATTTGCTGAAATAATAGCAGGTAAATTAATTACGTCATCATTCCCAGAACTTTCGTCTGATCCACATGTCATTAATGTTAAGCAAAGGATAAGTCTATATAAATTTTTCATAGTCGATTGAAATTTTGATTAATTAGTAAAGTATTAAATTTTTGTCTTTGATTTTATTAATTCTCAGCATTTTATAATCAAAAAAATAATTTTGATAAAGTTTCCATGGCAGCTTGGCACCTTGCTTCGGGAAAAGGTGGGAAGACCTATTAATATATCCAGAATTTAAATTAAGAAGAGGAGAAATATTCATTTTTTGATTATCAACTTTAGGCATAAAGAAAGAATAATCTTTCTTATCCATTAAATTAAATAGCCTACTAGTATATTCACTTGTTAGATCACTTTTTAATGTCCACGATGCATTGGTGTATCCAGCGAAAAAGATACAATTTGGTAGCCCACTAAGCATCAGTCCTTTATAAGTTATTGCATCAGATGGATTATAAGTTCTGTTATCAATGCTAATTTTTGACCCTCCAAAAGCTAGAAGCTTTAACCCAGTTGCACTAATAATTATATCGGCTTCTAAATTTTTGCCAGAAGCTAGTTTTATTTCCTTTTTACTAAATGACTCAATTTTATCAGTGATTACATTTGCTTTACCTTTTCGAATGGCTCTAAATAAATCTCCATCAGGCGCAACACAAAACCTTTGATCCCAAGGGTTATAATTTGGCTCAAAATGAGGCTTAGCTGGAAAATCACCTAATTTTCTTTGAGCAGCTTTGACTAGTAATTTTTTCATATAGTTAGGCCAGATTTTACATGCCTGAAAAAATAAAATTTGAACAAATATATTTTTAAATCTTATGAGCTTATGAGCAACTTTTTTTGGAAAATATTTTTTAAATAATTCAGCATATTTATCCTTATTAGGAAAAGCACCCACATAAGTTGGAGACCTTTGAAGCATTGTAATTTCTGATGTTTCATTAGCCATTTCAGGAACAATTGTTACTGCTGTAGCTCCACTACCAATTACCACAACCCGCTTATTTTTATAATCTAAATTTTCAGGCCAATGTTGTGGATGTATGATTTTTCCTTCAAAGTTCTCAATCCCATTATAGTCAGGCGTATAACCTTCATCATAATTATAATAGCCTGTGCATGAAAAGAGAAATCGAGAGTGGTATGTTTCCTCGTTTCCAACTTTGTTAATTGTGGTTATTGACCATATTTTATTTTGAGTGTCAAAGTTTGCTTTTAATACTTTGGTCTGGTATTTAATTTTATCTTTTATTTTGTATTCATTTGCTGCCTCATTTAAATATTTTAAAATATTTGGAGCATCTGCAAAAGACTTTGGGTTGTCCCAAGTTTTAAATGAAAAACCAAATGTATACATGTCAGAGTCTGATCTTATGCCAGGATATTTAAATAGACTCCAAGTACCACCTAATTCTTCTCTTGCTTCGAAAATCACATATGATTTTTCAGGATTTTTTCTCTGCAAATGACATGCTGCACCTACACCCGAAAGACCTGCTCCAACAATAATAATATCTGTATAATTTTTCACTTTAAAAATTTTCTTACAGTTGGCGAAGATACAAACCATAAAGAAAATCCACTAAATACAGTTATAAGACCCAATAGTGAAAATATTCTCAGTACTATATTATTAAAATCATCTCTTCCTTCATAATCCATAGTATGAGTCATCCATAAGAAATCAAACCACCTCCAATCTCTATGTCTTACTGTTTGGAATTTGGCATTCTCTATCGAGATATATGCTTTTAAATTTTCATCTGATATATAATTTATTACATAAGCAGGAAGAAGCTTTTCTCTGTATTCGTGGTGTTTTCCAACTTCATATATTCTTTCAATACTTGATATTTCTAAGCCCTCTTTCATATGATTATTTGCGATATATATAGCATCTTCCTTTGAAATCGTCTTTTTATCTCCGGTTCTTGCATTATACAAATAAGACCCATTTATTAAATAAAAAGGCTCTTTTTTTATGTCACGGATTTCAATGGTTTTAATCGCAACAGAGTGATTAATCTCAGAAGGACTAATTAAATCTTCAAAAGCCATTGGTTCATAATCAAGATTTTTAAATTGATTTCCATGAATTTCATCGAGATTAGTCCAGCTAAAATATAATCCACTAATTGTCCACATTAAAAACTGTAGTCCTAAAAAAAGCCCTAAATATCTATGAGCTCTTCTAATTTTATGTGAAATTTTTCTATTCATTTTACTTGGTATTAAAACATCTAAAAAAAACTCGAAATTATTTTTTTATATAGTTTTTATAAAATGAATAAAGAATTGCATATATAATAAGCACAATCCATAGATATAAAAAAACATCATTTTTATAGCCCATTATTGTTTTGTTTATTACAATAGTTAGTTATAACAATTTAATAAAAAATAAACAATTAAGTTTTTAGATAAAAGAACAGTATGGATTATTACTTATTTTAATCTTCACAGAATTGCTCGGATATTTCCTCAAGCATAAGTTCAGATTGAATTGTCATTACAATTATATCACCTTGGTCATCTTCAAACTCCATAGTTATTGGAAAAACCAATTCAAAATCTGTATCACACTCCATCGTATTACAATTATTTGAAGACCATTCTTCAATAAATGACATAATTTCCTCCTCACTATTTCCAGTAAATTGGTTACCATTTGGAGCTTCGACTGTTATTGGGTAAACTATTTCACCACATGTATCAAGACCATCTTCGCCATCATCATTATAACAATGCTCATCTAAAAGTTCTTGTAACTCTTCTTCTGAATTTATCGTTAAATCCTGAGTTTGATCGTTCGTTTCAGAATAATATTCTACTGTTAAGGGGTATACTAAGGAAAAATCTCCACAGTCATTACTATTACAATTTTGATAGTATTGATTGATATATTCATGTAAATAGTATTCACTTTCTACATATATAATATCACCTTGAGGATTCTCTATTGAAATTGGGTAAATAAGGTCAACACAATCAATTTCAAACCAGCTTTCATCATCCCAACCATTATTGTCCTCGTCGGAACACAAATCAAAATACATTTCAAGTTCTTCATAACTTCCAATTTCAATAACTTCTTCTTGTTCATTTCCGTTTTCATTCTCAAAATAGAAAACAATATTTATAGGAAAATTAATATCAGGCAATACTTCATACTCATCACTCATCTCATAATATATATCTACAGCTTCGTACAATTCATCTTCATCTCCGACAGACACCTGAGAGTCGTCAGGCATAGTTATTATAATAGGAAATTGTATATCAAAACACATGTAGTTTCCCCATTCTTCAAAAACATCATAATCACCATCATCGTCTTCATCATAATTTTCCTCAAAAAGTAGTTCACCATTTTCATCAAAGTATATATAAAGTATATTTAAAATAGAAACTAAACTTCTAGACTGTCTTCTAAGTTTTACTTCATAGCCTAAATTTTCAGCGTATAATATCAATTCAGCAGTAATATTATTTTCGAGATTATTTATGTGATTTTGAGAAACTTCGGGTAATTCGTCAAAACTAATTTCAATTTTACCTTCGTAGTTTTTGATTAATTGAATATGCTCTTCCGTTGTCAGATTCTCTGTAGAATTATCTGTTTCTGAATCAGAGCATGAAAAAATTAGTGCGCTAAATAGGAATAAATAGATATACTTTTTCATAAAATTGATTATTTTGCGCAATATACAAAAATTGCACTGTGTGCAATATTTATAATATGTGATATTAATATGCGAGATATATCAACATTAAAATTAAATATTATAGGATTAGGTGCTAATGGAATTATTTTATTTATGATGTTAAGACTTCAATGGGACGGTGAAATCGAAATACTTGAAATAATCAAAGGTTATTATGAGTTCACAATTCCATTACTTTTTGTAGTAATTAATTCAATAGTGTATAGGGTTACAGTTAATTCTACCGGGATTTTTAAATCCTTTCTTTTTCCAAAGATTAGATATAGAAGTGGAACATGGAGTGGAATAAAGCATTTTATAAATGTTACTGAAATAAGTAAAGATGATAAAGGGAAAGAGAAAAGACATGAGACTATATGGTTTGTAGATTTTAATGATAAAGTTTGTTTTAGAATATCAAAACAAAACCCTTTAAGTGAGGGGGAAAATATGCGTAAAATCCTTTCAGTCGTAAAACAAAGGGAGGTTGAATATCCAGAAAAATTAGTTTATAGAAGCCCATTTTGGTATAGAGTAGGTTTATGGAAAGTAGACTATTCAAAAAAAGAAAACCCTGAATTATAAATTATTTTTTATCTTTCAATATGCGTTTTTTTGTAACCTTTTTATTATTATTTAGTTTAACTTCATTTTCAAATAATAATATTGAGTCGGTTCAATTACAGAAGATATCATTTGAAGAATTTAAATACGAACACAACTTTCAATTACAACTCAGTAGTGTTTTTATTAAACCTCAAAAAAGAAGTTTATTACCTAGTGGACCATTGAGTGATTTAATAAATAAATTTGCAAAAACCAATTATCTTTCAGTTAAAATTAAAAGCTCCAAAGAAAGAGTGAATGAACTTAAAATTTCATTTTCTAAAAGTTCATTAGCAATCAAATATATGCTCGATTAAATTAGTACATCATCGATGTAATAATTCTGTAAAGAAACCAGCATATTACCGCTGCGTAAAGGTATTTTCTGTTTTTTTTATACCATTCCATATTTATTCACTAATAGATTTCAAGTATTTAAAATGAGAACCACCCCCTCTTTTAGCAAGTTTATATATCTTATTTTTTGTATCTAATAAAAGACCTTTAATACTTGGATTTAATTTTTCTTCACCCATAAGCTCGTCAATTCTTTGAACAAAATGTATTTGTAATCTTTGTTCAGATAGATCGGGATTTTCGGGATTTTTTAAAATTGTTTCAAATAAATTATCGATTAATCCTTCAACCGAAAGAGGGTTTCCTTCTAAAGACTCTCCTGCCGACAACATTCTATTTAGTTTACTAACACTTAATATACCGTTAAATGCACTTAACTGAAGTGCCTGTAGGGAACTTAGAATACCTTCACTTTTTATTTGAGATACTATTGTTTTATCCATCAACCAATTTTGAGTATTCCAAAGGTTTTTTTCCATAAATTTTAGTGCCTCAATTTGTTTATCAATATCAACATTCAGATACCTTATAACTCCTTTTTGATTTTCATTATGAGGGGTATCATAAATACCGCCAACTAGCTTAAGGACATGATAGATATACCTTCTATATACCCCAATTAATTCCCCGTAAAGCTCGTCAAGTTCATTATAATTTTCTTTAGGTTCTACTGTCCATTCTTTTAAGTTTTTTGCAACTATTTTTAAATTACTGATGCCATACATACTAGCCTTAACAGGATCATCACCAATATTTTCTGTTTGAGAATTTGGATCGTTTCCATATCCACCAAACATGTATATTGGATTTAATGATTTTTCATCAACAAATTTTTTAAGAATTTCTTTTTCCTCCTCCGGACTCTTACCAAAATATCTGTAACCCCATTCTATTGAGTAATCGTCATAGGGCCCAAGCTGTCTAACAAACCTAATATTTTCATCACCTGGCTGAGCGACATAATTGTATCTTGCATAATCCATAATAGTAGTTGCAATACCAAATTTTTGAGTAAAATTTCCTGATCTTAATGAATCAACAGGGTAAGCACTACTAGCTTTCATATTATGTGGTAATCCTAAAGCATGTCCTATTTCATGTGCAATGACTTGCCTCATCATTTCACCAATTTCTTTTTCGGGAGTGAATAATGTTCTTGCACTAGGATTTGCAGCTCCTGTTTCCAAAAGGTATCGGTTTCTATAAGATCTCAAATGGTTATGGTACCATACAATATCACTTTCAATAATCTCACCTGTTCTAGGATCTGAAACACTTGGCCCCATAGCATTTCTGGTGGTAGATGCTACATATCTTACAGTTGAGTATCTTACATCTTCAGGGCTAAAATCTGGGTCTTCTTCTTCGCCAGGAGGGTCTTTAGCTATTATAGCTTTTTTAAATCCTGCTTTTTCAAAAGCACTATTCCAGTCTTCGATTCCCATTTTAAAATATTTTCTCCACTTCATCGGTGTCCCTGGGTCTAAATAGTAAATTATTGGTTTTATGGGTTCAACCAATTCACCCCGATTATAAGCATCTGGGTCGGATGGTTCAAGTCTCCACCTTCTGACGATATTATAACTGTCAGATTTTAATTTTTCAGAACTGTAATTTATTTTATTTAAGGTGAACCATCCAACCCTTTCATCCTCATATCTCACAGGCATGGGATTATCAGGCAAAGCAATAATTGAATGATTTATCTGAAAACTAAAGGTTTTTGTTCTATTTGACCTTGGTGCTTTATTCACACTAAAGGTTAATGTGTGAAGTATTTCTGTATTTCTTGGGAAGCTTCTTGCTGAGTCGATAAAACTTCTTTTTTTGTCAACTCCACCCATTTTATAATTGTCCTTTTCATAAGATCTTATAATATTAAACCCTGGTGAATCAGACATAAAATAACCGGAGACATCAATCAGATATCTGTCATCTTCAGAGTTTTTAATATCAAAAGCCGCAAGTATTGGTTTAAAATTATTAACTGCAATGCTTAACGATATCGGATCTTCTTCGTCAGATATATTAGTAAAACTAACCTCTTTAAGCAGGATTTTTTTTGCATGCTTTTCAAATTGAACAACATGCTCAGCTGTTTTAGATCCGGCATTTAGATATCCAGCATAATTACCTGGTAGTTGAGCCAGCCTGGTGACAACTAATAGTTCCTTTCCAAATAAATTTTCAGAAATTTCAAAATATAATTTGTTTTCATCATTAGTGTAGGTGTTAATTAAACCTTTACTAACTTTCATATCAATTGTTAATGAGTCAATCGTCTTATTTTGATTTTTCTTTACTGCATAAAGGCTATGATTTAAGCCTATGAACAGCATAAAAATTAATATTTTTCTCATATTTCTAAATTTTCAACAAGTTACAAAACTGGTTGAAAAACTAAATTATGATTAGGATTTCTTTCGATTTTTTTCTTAATTGCACCCGTAAATTATAATATGATATAAAAAGTGGAATTAATTTTTGCTAATAATCAAGACTTAACTGAACTTATAACAATCCTTTTGATAAATATTTTTGTTGTCTTTTTTATCTCCAAGTTTATTTATTTAAAATTCAACAAAAGTAAAAAGGCATTAAATGATTTTTTCTTTACTTATAATTCAGCAGGACTTATTACATTTTTACTTTGTTTTTTATTGAGTAATGTAAAATTAGATTTAGGTTTTGCATTAGGGCTTTTCGCAATGTTTGCAATAATAAGATTTAGAACCGAAACAATTAAAGTAAAAGAAATGACATATTTCTTTGTCATAATTGGAGTGTCTGCGATTAATGCTCTTTCTAATGATAATGCTGCCATAATGGAGTTGGTAGTTGCCAATGGCACAATTATATTACTTCTTTTTCTTCTTGAATACACAATAGGAAGATCTTCAAAAGAACCTTCACAAGAATAAATTCCTTTATCATACAATAATTATTATTTTTATTAGTTATAATGACTTAATCAAATATTATAAATATGAAAAAACTTATTTTTTTAGTTTCAATTTTGGTAAGCTTTTCTTGCTCTACTCCAACAGAAAAAGCACCAGCCGTAGACGTTGACCAACTTGTAGCAGATATAACGGCAATGTCAAATGATTTTCAATCAGCATATATTACACGTGATTGGGATACGGCTAGTAAGTGGGTTTCAGCTGAGCTTGGAACAACAATATATAACTCAAATGGATCTGCTTTGACTGTTCAAAGTCAAGAAGAGGCAAATACTGTTAGAGGTTGGGATTTTGGCACATTTGAAATGTCTAATCATCAGGTTTTTATGTCTTCTGACATGAATACAGCCGTTATAACATTTGATGCAGATGGACTTATTAATTTTGATGATGGAGAGCAAAATGTTCCATATGCAACTAGGGCTTCTCAAACTTGGGTAAACGAAAATGGCGAGTGGAAGGTAATGCATTCTCATTGGTCACCAAGAACAAATTCTCAAGGAATTCCACAAGCAAACTAGATTTTTGTTTTGTAGATTGAAAAAACCCCGAAGAACGGGGTTTTTTTTATTTACTAACTTTACAGTATGAAAATTTTTTATTTTTTAATATTTACAGTTTCAATCACTTTCTCACAGAACTCTATTAAACAGTCTGACATTCTTGGTCAATGGGAAATTAAAATTAAAGTTAAGCAACTATTAAAGGAAGAAATCAAAGAGTTAGGTATGTTTGAGAAAATGGCCGCAGAGTTAGCATCAGGTTTTGCAGAGGATATTCTTAATTCAGCAGATATGTATATAGAATTTAAAAGAGATGATATTGCCATATTAACATTTGATTTTTTAGATTTTCAGGAAGAGGAGGAAATTAAATGGAAACTAATTAATGATGAAATTTTAATTGATGATTCTTTAAATAAAAAAATAAATCTTGGCTCAGAAAATAACGTGTGGGTATTGAAAGATGATATGATATCTCTTAAGGAAAAAAATCCAGCACTAAACAAAGCTGTTTTTCTAAGAAAAATACCTTAAATATTAGACTCAAAAATTAATCCTGCATTTTCTTGAAGTCTTTTTAAAAGAGAATCTCCTAACCCTGAAGAAGGAGTCAGTATGCCGAATGTTTCTGGGGTTTTATCTAAAGCTAAACAAACTGCACTTTCAGCTAACATTTTTGAAGTAGAACCATAACCTGGATCCATATCTCCAATAACCTTGCTTAAATAGGTTTTATTTCCAACAGTCAGATAAAATCGAAGGTTATAATATCCATTTATTCTTTTTGTTTCAGACGGTCCTTCACCTGATTTGGGTAAAATATAGTCAACTAAATTTTTTATCGCACTTCCCTTTTTTCTTGTTGCTAAAAAAATAGGTATTAAACTTAAGTATCCCTTTATTTGACCCGAAACTCCTCTCCCAGTAAGTGTTGCTTCATCATAAGAAAAGTCTGAGCCATATTTAAAGTCCATTAATGCATGACTTCTCCTTACAATTTTAGTATTGATTCCAGCCATTACAAATGGTGCAATCCACGAATTAGATATTTTATCAAAAATTACTCTTTGTAAATCTTGCTTGTCTGGACCAGTCTGTTTCCCAACTGGGTTGAGACCATAAGGGTTCATCAAAGTTTTTCTCACATTCCTATCAGCGCGTGCTTCTTCCAAAACATTAGATAGGCTATTATAAGTCCCGCCACTTATTCCCCCTTTAGCCCCTGCCACTCTCATATTTATCTTGCTAGCATACTCACCCGTTTTTTCAAAAATTCTTTTTTGAGAATAATAAACACCCATGTCAGATGGAATAGAGTCGAAGCCACAAGAATTAATTATTTTAATTCCCTTTTGCTCTGCCAATTTATGATATTTATCAATAATTCTTCTTATCCATTGGGTTTCACCTGTAATATCACAATAATCTGTTCCCGAGCTAATACAAGCCTCAATAAGATTAGTCCCCAATTTTGCATAGGGCCCAACCGTTGTACAAATTACTTTTGTTTGTGAAGTAAGTTTAATAAGGCTTTCAATATTATTGCTGTCAGCAATAAATACTCTATCATCATTTATTTTTAATTTATTAGCAATGAAAAATATTTTTTCTTTATTTCTTCCTGCAATTCCCCATTTGAGATTGGTATTTGAGTAGGTCTTATTTAAATATTGACTAACTAGCTGACCAGTAAAGCCTGTTGCCCCCCAAATAATTAAGTCTAGCTTTTTTATTTTTGACATATATAAAATTTATTGATCTATTTTTTCAGGTTGAAAGAAAACGACCTCATTGTTTAAGATAGAAATTTGAAAATCAATAGGGTTACAGCACACTTCACAGTCCTCGATAAAATTTTGATTTTTTATTGATGGATCTACCATTTTTAATTGATTTTCCCAGCAGTATGGACAATCGAAATATTCTTCAAGCACAAAATCTAATTTTATATTGCAATAATATGACAAAGAATGGGATGATTCATTAAATTCACAAATAATTATTAATTAAATACTATGAAAAAATTATTTTTAGTTCTATGTGTTCTTGGTGTAGTTTTACCATATTATCAGCTATACCACTTTTTGCTTGAAAATAATTGGTCTATGAGTGGGTTTTGGAATGATATATATTCGAATCATGCAATATCTATGATTACTATGGATATCACTGTTGCAGCAACTTCTTATATGGTTTTTATCATTTATCAGTTTTCAAACAAGAAAATTCATCTCAAATGTTTCATTAAATATATGCTTTCATTGTTTTTAGTCGGGTTTTCATTATCAATGCCTTTATATCTATATGATAATTATAAAAACTGAAAAATAATAGATGAAAATATCAAATGATATAATAATATAGATTACATTTGCTGAAATTTATAATTTATAATGAAAGGAACAGTAAAATTTTTCAATGAATCTAAAGGTTATGGATTCATTACAAACGACGAAACAGGTGAAGATCTTTTCGTTCATTATTCAGCACTTGGAAACCTTACAATTAAAGAAGGTGACAAGGTAGAGTATGAAGAAGGTGAAGGTAGAAAAGGAAAGGCTGCTACAAAAGTAGAGCTTGCATAGGTTTCCCTACAAGACATAATTCAATTAATATTTCCAAATTAAAACAAAAAAAGTGGTTTATTCACTATTTTGTTTAATCAGCATGTTAGGTGAGTATTTTTTGTACATCTTAAAATCTCTTCCCAATAGAAATTCCACCCTTGAAGGTTGCTTCTGGTCTGTAGTCACTTACACTACCTCCCCCAGGAACGTCATCATTTTCGCTATTAGTAAAAAGATATCTTCCAAATCCTAACATATATTCAAAAGTCCAACCCTTTTTGTTAACCCATTTTTTTCCAACTCCAACTCCAGGAGCAATATCCCAAGCTTTTATTTCTTCAGTAGTTGAATATGGCTCATTCGGCATTGGGTCATTAAAGTAGGTATTTCTGTCATATTCAATATTTGCAAATTTTATAAATACTTCAGCAAAATATCCCTCCCCACCAAAATCTGTTTTATTCAAAAAATAAAATCTGTAAAAAGGGTTCAATGAAAATTTTTCAGACCACGATCTTGTAGCATTATTATTAAAATTCAGAAATATATCAGCCCCATAAGATGAATATGAATCATTTAATTTTTCATATCCAATATTTAAAGCAGGCTGACTTAATAAATCTATGATGTCTAATTTCATTTCAGAACCACCTAGTTCATCAAAAAGCTCTTCGACTTGTTTGTCATTTTTTATGACTTCAACCTGTTGAATATCTTGACTGAAAACCTGGTTAAAAAAAAGGACATATAATAAAACTAAAGAATATCTCATTATTATTTTTTTTACAAATCTATAATCCAATCATTGATTTTAAGCATGATTATTGTTAATTAAATATTAAAGTTAATCTACATTAATCCTTAAATTTGCACAGTTCAAATATTCATGTTGAAACCAAATCAAAAATCTAAAAGCTCAAAAAAAAGTCAAGTTGAAAAAATGTTTGACTCAATATCTTTTGAATATGATTTACTTAATGGAATTATGACTTTTAACAGTCACAAAAGATGGAAGAAAAATATTTTAAATATTGCTAAAAAACTCAAACCAAAAAATGCTCTTGACATTGCAACTGGAACCGCAGACATTGCAATTAATCTTGGGGCTATTTCAAATTGTAAAGTTATTGGTGTGGATATTTCTGAGCAAATGTTAAATGTTGGTCGTGAAAAAATAACAAAAATGAAATTAGGCAAATCAGTTAGGTTAGAATCCGGAGATGCTGAAAACTTAAATTTTAAAGACAATTATTTTGACCTTGTTACTATTGGATTTGGTGTAAGGAATTTTCAAGATTTAGAACAGGGACTAAGAGAAAGCTTTAGGGTTTTAAATAAAGAAGGCACCCTTATCATTCTTGAGACATCTATACCAGAAAATATAATTATGAAATTGTTTTACTCAATATTTACAAGAACATATATTCCTGTGGTGGCAAGTATTTTTTCAAAAGATAAATCTGCTTACAATTATCTGTTAAACTCGGCTGAGTTTTTTCCATCAGGAAGCAGGTTTAGTGATATTTTAAAATCTGTTGGATACGCTAATATTTTAATTAAACCAAAATTATTTGGGTCATCAACAATATATGTTTGCAAAAAAAAATAATTTACTTTTTTTAATGTAATTACATTTAATAGATTTGCAAAAAAAATTAAATAATGAAAAGTGTTATTACATGTGATTTAGAAGGGGTTATCGAAACCATTAATCCTGATGGAGAAAAACTATTTGGTTACCCAAAGAAAGAGCTAATTGGTAAAAAAAGAGTGTCATTATTTTCTGCTGGAGAAATTGTAATCCAAAATGTAGGAACCTGGCTTAAAGGTGCTACTAAAGACGGAGAACATACAACTAAAACCTTTTTTATAAGAAAAGATGGTTCTAGGTTTAATGCAAAAATAAAAATTACACCAACATTTGCTAACGGAAAAAGCAACCCCCAAACTGGCTATTGTGGTATAACAATTCCAATTGATGAAGAAGTTAAAATTCCGATTAAATTTACGACCAAATTTATCAAATGGGTTTTTGCTATTACAAGAGGTGGATTTACCAGTGCTTCATTATTTCCAATATTTGCTCTAGCATCAATGTTAGCAGCGTTTGGTGATAACTTATTTAGCCCATTATCTTTTATTTTATGTCTTGCTGGTGTTGTTTTTCTTCATTTATCTTCAAATTTATTTAATGATTATTTTGATGTTAAACATGGAACGGACGGAATAAATTATGAATATTTTAATGCTGGCTTAAATTCCACTATGCTTGAAGGAGCTCAACTTTCAGGAGGAAGTCGAGCTATAGAACTCGGACTAATTACTTTAAAAGGCACAAAAAGGCTAGCATATACAATGCTGTTTCTTACAGTTTTTTGCACTTTAATGTTACTAATCAATAGCTATATTGTTACTCAGTCTTTCGAAAATTTAAGTATGGCCTTGCTAATAGGTTTTATTGGTTGGTTTTTAGGATATTTTTATACTGCAAAACCCATCAGATTATCTGCTCGTAGGGGTCTAGGTGAATTAGCAATTTTTTTAACATTTGGTCCCCTTTTAACATTGGGTGGTTATTATGCGATATCATCGTCAACTATTGAATTATTTTCTCAGGATTTTTATAATGCTATATATATTGGTATTCCTTTTGGATTTTTAACTACTAATATTTTATTTATTAATCAATTTCCAGACACCACCAGTGATGCTAAGACTGGGAAAAATCACCTGGTTGTTACATTTGGTAAAAAAAATTCAAGATGGGCATATTTGATTCTATTATCTGCAGCTTTTATAAGTTCTTATTTAATGCTAGAAATCTTTCAAAACAATATTACTGACTTTAATATGATTGTATTTTTTATATGTAATATTCTATTGTATATATATGGTTTGTTGGCATTTTACAATTTGTACAAGAATTATAACAACAGGAATTTAATATTTTCAAACCTTAAGACAATTTATTTACAAACGTTTTTTGGGCTGTTTTATACGATAATATTTTTTATTTAGTTTTTGGCATAGGTTTTGTCATTAGGTTTTCTTTAAAAAAGAGAAAACATGAAAAATTATTTTAAAATTTTACCAATACTATTCTTATCATTATTTATTATTTCATGTGATGATGATAATGATGATGATGGTGTTTGCTGTGCGGGATCTTCAATCGTTGACTTAGCGTCTCAAACTGAAAGTTTAAGCACTTTAGTTTCTGCATTACAAGTAACCGGTCTGGATGCAACTCTTAGTACACCAGGCGCTTTTACTGTTTTAGCACCAACAAATGATGCTTTTGATGCATTCTTAACGAGTATAAACGCGGCTAGTTTAGATGATATTCCAGTTGATGTTTTAACTAATGTTTTATTAAATCACGTTATTATTGGAGAAGTTCAATCAAGCTCATTAACTAATGGATATGCGTCAACACAAGCTGTCAGTGGTGCTTCTGGAACCAATATGTCCATTTATATAAATACTGATAATGGCGTAACATTCAATGGAGTGTCATCTGTTACTAGCGCTGATGTAGTAGCAAGTAATGGAATAGTACACATTGTAGATGGTGTAATAGGATTACCATCCGTTGTAACATTTGCCCTTGCTGATCCAAACTTTGGAATTTTAGTGCAAGCATTAACTAGACCAGATTTAACACAATCTTTTGTTGGCTTGTTAAGTATACCAGCAGGATCTGCTCCTTCCCCTTTTACTGTATTTGCACCAATTAATTCAGCATTTGAAAGTTTATTAACTGAACTTGGCGTGAACAGTCTAAATGATATTGATGAACCAACATTATCTGCTGTATTATCCTATCATGTTATAGTGGGTGCAAATCAATTATCTATAAATTTATCCGATGGTATGCAGTTTACCACAGCCGGGGGTGGAGCATTACTCTTTAACTTTGGAGATAATGGTGAAGGAATTTTAACTGATAACAATGGACGTACTAGTAACATTGTTGCAGTAGATGTTCAGGCTAATAATGGAATTATACATGCAATTGATACAGTTGTATTACCGTAAAACTATTTAATATTTCCACTTTATGAAACACCCCATTGTGGGGTGTTTTTTTTTGAAATCATTTTAATATTAAATTCTAAATGAATTTATTATATTGTGCGCTTAAATTAAAACTATGAATATGAAAAGATTAACTTTAATATGCTTTTTAATAACCAGCTTGAGTTTTAGTCAAGAGCAAGAAAAAAAAGAAGCACCTTGGAATGTAATGTATCCAGAATTTATGGCCCAAGAAGCTGCTGAATACTTTGACGAGTTTAATATGCTATGGTCTGATGAGAGTCCAATTGAAGCGAAGGAAGGACGTTTAGTTGCAATAGCTGTTTCAGCAGCAATTAGATGCGAATATTGTATAGCTGCTCAAATTGAATTTGCTAAAAAAGTGGGAGCTACTGATGATGAGATAAAAGCTGCAATTCAAATTGCTGCTGAGATTCAAAGATTTTCTACATTACTGTATGGAAATGAATTTGATGTTGAAACTTTCAATAAAATAATTGGAAGAGATAATAAATAATAATTAAATAACTAACTAAATACAAAAACTATGAGAAAACTATTTATTTTAATTTTTGCTGTAACATTTACAGCGTGTAATGCACCTGCTGAACAAGTAGGAGCTGGTTTCTTTGTGCCGCAGCCCGGTGAAAAATTTGTTGTAGCCACTGATGAGGTCAATGATGTCTGGGTAAAGTATATTGAAGCGCATAACAATAGAGATATGGATGCTATTAGAGGTCTTAACTCAGATTCAATTTTAGTTGTCGGCCCTGACGGTGCAAGGATTAATGGTACTGATGACCATATTAATTTTTTAGACACTTGGTTTTCTATGGCAGACCCCAAATGGGATATTTACTGGTCAATGCCATACAAAGGTGTTACTGGTGGCGCAGAATGGGTGATTGCAGGTCATTCTGTTACGCTTAAAGATGGTGAAGCTGAGGTAAAAAAGAATCAAATGATTGATGCTAAAATACAAGATGGAAAAGTCCAGTTATTTTATGTTTATCAAATGGATGTACCACCTGCAGAGGATACAGAATAATTTTGTAAAATTTTTTAAAAAAAAAGCACCCAGTTTGGGTGCTTTTTTTAATTTTATCAAATGAAAAAATATATTGTTTTAATTCTTGTGTTATTTTTTACTTCATGTAACATTGAGACCGAAATCACAATCCATAAAGTCCAAGGCTCACCTGAATATTCAAATGCAAAAATTAATTTGAATAAACCACTAGCTATTGAAGATGGATATGAATTTTCATTTGATGTAATTAGTTATGAACTTGGTATGCAGACTCTCAAAAATTTTGACTATCAACTAGCTAACTCTACAAAAGGTCAGCATATTCATTTTATTGTGAATAATGGTCCTTACTCAGCTCACTACGAGGATACATTTACAAAACAATTTAAAGAAAGCAGTAATGTTATTTTAGCATTCCTTTCCAGATCTTATCACGAGTCTGTAAAAAACCCAAATTCTTTTGTCTTTACTCAAGTCGGCGAAGATAAAATTGATTTAAATAAAGAATTTCTATTTTACAGTAGACCAAAAGGAACTTATGAAGGCTTAGATACTGAATATTTATTACTTGATTTTTATTTGGTAAATACTGAAATTTCCTCAAATGGAAATAAGGTTAAAGCAACGATTATGGATGCAGAATTTATAATTGATGAGTGGGCACCTTATTATATCAAAGGCTTACCAAAAGGGGAAATAAAAATTAAACTTGAATTAATTGATGCCTCTGGGAGTTTAATTGACACACCCTTCAATCCTTCTGAAAGGATAGTTGTTTTGAAGTAATTTTTCACATTGATTTAAGTAGACCCCCATCTATTGGAATATTTACCCCGTTGATATAATTTGCATATTCTGAAGACAAAAAAGCAACTAAATATCCAAATTCCTCAGGCTCACCGATTCTTTTCATTGGAACCATTTCTGACATTTTTTGAAAAACCTCATCCATTTCAATATTAAATTTTTTCGCTTTTTCTGAGTTTAATTCTTTTAGTCTTTCTGTGTTAAAAAAACCTGTCAGGATATTATTTACAGTGATATTGTGTTTACCTGAATCAATTGACAAGGTTTTACCCCAACTAGTAACAGCTGATCTAATTGTATTTGAAAGAGCAAGATATGATAACGGCTCTTTTACAGAAACAGATGTCATATTAATAATTCTACCCCAACCATTTTTTTGCATTCCTTTCAATGCTGCCATTGAGGTACTTATAGTGTTTTGAAACAGTAAATTAAATGTATTTTCATAATCTAATTCAGAAACACTTAGTACATCTCCTGCAGGTGGACCCTGTGTATTATTTATTAAAATATCAACAGAATTAGCTTTAAAAAAATCATCAATTATTTTCTTATATTTTTTTGCGTTATTGTAATCAACTAGAATATAATTGTGATCATTTCCTGTTAGTTTTTTTAACTCAATAATATTTTTTTTTAATAAAGACTCATTTCTTGAAACCATTGTTACTATAGCTCCACAACTGGCCAATTGTTTTGCAACCGCATAACCCAATCCTTTGCTGCTTCCACCAATAAGTGCTTTTTTATTATTTAAATTTATTTTCATTTATATTCTTCTCTTTTAGGACTAAACACATCCATTATTTTACAATTTGTTAGAGCTTTTCCTCTGTGAGGAGTATTCGATGGTATTACAATTGTATCCCCGTTTGAAAAAACACTGGTTATTCCATTAACAGTGAATTCAAAGTCTCCACTTAGTACGTGCATTATTTGTTCGTGAATGTGAAAATGGTCAGGTATTGAGGAATCCTTTTCTATTTCCCAAAATGCCCATGTTATATTCTCACCATTTATAAATCTACCATGAAACCCAGGCACTATTTCACGCTGTTTTAAATTTTCTACATTTAACTTTTTATTCATAACATATAATTTATATTTGCCAAATCGGGATGTGGCGTAGTCCGGTTAGCGCACACGGCTGGGGGCCGTGGGGTCGCAGGTTCAAATCCTGTCATCCCGACAAATTTATTCATTTGACATTGAATAAGGGATACTACTTTTAGAAGAACCCCACTCAAAGTTTGGTGTATCTTTCATATTAAAAATTAGTTTACCACCCATGGTTAGATCATCGTGATGTAACCAGTTTTTATTATAATACTTTTCATTAAGTTTTACATTATCAACATAAATATTTTCATTAGTATTTTCAGCTGAATCAATAATAAACTTTTTACCGTTAGGTAATGAAATTTCCACATAATTAAATAATGGACTACCAATTACATATTCCATTGTTACTGGCGCAACTGGATAAAATCCTAGTGATGAAAATAAAAACCATGCTGAGGTCTGACCGTTATCTTCATCTCCACAATATCCATCTGCTTCGGCACCATACAAATTATCTAAAACATATCTTATTTTTTCTTGCGTTTTCCACGGTTCCTGAGCATAATTGTAAAAATAAATTGCATGTTGAATCGGCTGGTTACCGTGCGCATACTGCCCCATATTTAGCAATTCCATTTCTAAAATTTCGTGAATTTTAAATCCATAATAAGAAAAATCAGAGGTAGGTTCGGATGTAAATACTTCATCGAGTTTTTTAACAAAATCCTTTCTACCCCCCATTAAATTTATTAGACCCTGAGGGTCATGCAGAACTGACCATGTGTAATGCCATGAGCTTCCCTCAGTAAATGCTCCACCCCATGCGTCAGCAATGAATGGAGATTGAAAATTACCGTTTTTCAATTTGCCTCTCATAAAATTTGTTGATGAATCAAAAACATTTTTATAATTATTTGCTCTATTTTCAAATAATTCAATTTCACTTTTTGGACGACCTAATTCAATTGCCAATTTCCATATTGAAAAATCATTATACGCATATTCTAATGTTCTAGCTACATTCTCATTGATTGAAGAATCAAATGGAATATAGCCTAAATTATTATATTCAAAAGCGCCTTTTCTTCCGACAGAACTTAAGGGTCCTTCATTCTCTGAGCTATTTATTATCCCATCATATGCAACATCGATATCAAAATTTTTTATTCCTTTTAGAAAAGCTTCAGCAATGATAGACGCTGAATTTGATCCAATCATACAATCCCTGTGCCCTGGACTAGACCATTCAGGAAGCCATCCACTTTCTTTATATGGATTTACCATTATGCCTTGCATAATTTCGCCAAGCTTTTCAGGGTATAAAATTGTATAAAACGGAAAAACTGCCCTGAAGGTATCCCAAAAGCCATTATCAGTATAAAGTGGACCTTCTAAAATTTCTCCATTATATGGGCTATAGTGAATTTGTTCCCCATCAATATTGTACTCATGAAACTGTCTAGGAAATAATATTGTTCTGTAAAAGCAGGAGTAAAATTTAATTTTATTTAATAAACCATAATCCGTGTTTTCAGCTTTAACTTTTATTTTTGACAATTCATTATTCCATGATTTACGTCCTTCAGCTAAAATCTCATGGAATTTTTTTGATTTTGGAAGTTCTCTATAGAGGTTAATCCAGGCTTGTTCATGGCTTATAAATGAAGATGAAACTTTCACTTCAACCAATCCATTATCGGTAGTATCAAAAGATACATATGCACCGACGTGTTTTCCAATTAACTTATTTTTTGGAATAATATTTCCTCTTCCATCCCAAACTCCTGATTTTTTAAAAGGACGATTGAATTCAATTACAAAATAGTTAGCAAAATTTTCTGGCACTCCACCAGAATTATTTTTTGTAATTCCAATAATTTTATTTTCATCTGGTATCACTTTTATTTCAGAATTTTTAAAAAATGCATCAATTATGATATTTGAATTTTCTGATTTTGGAAAATTGAATTTAAAAAATGATGACCTGTCAGTTACTGTAAACTCAACTTTGGTATTTATCTCGTCAAGGATAACGGAGTAGTAGTGAGGCTCAACTATCTCATTGTCATGACTGAATTTTAATTTTCTCTCATTTTCCAATACTGCTAATTTTCCAACTGATGGCATTAATGAAAAAGCGCCATAATCATTAATCCATGGACTTGGTTGATGGGTTTGTTTGAAACCAACAAGTTTATCAGACTTATAGGTATATGCCCATCCATCTCCCATTTTACCAGTTTGTGGTGTCCAAAAATTCATACCCCATGGTCTAGCGATAGCCGGATAGGTATTTCCATTTGAAAGCTCAAAAGAGGTGTCAGTTCCAATAAGAGGATTCACATATTTTACATAGTCTTCATTTGTTTGCGGATAAATAAAACCACAAAAAAGAAAAGTTAGACAATATAATATCAGATTTTTTATCATTTTAATAGACTATAGATTCAGGCCTATATTTTTTTTCTTTACCAAAATCTTTATTTGGTTTTGGTCCCATTGTAAATTCAAGTTCACCACCCTTTAAAATTTCTTTATGAGTAATATAGGAATATTTATGTTCCTCTCCATTTAGTGAAACAGATTGAATGTAAATATTCTTATCACTATTGTTTTTAGCAGAAATTTTAAATTGCTTTTTTCCAGGAATATCTAAAACTACTTCATCAAAAAGGGGTGAACCGAAAATATATGCTCCGTTAGATGGATTTACTGGATAGAATCCCATTGAAGATAATATATACCAAGCAGACATTTGCCCACAATCTTCATTACCAGAAAGTCCGTTGGGTTGATCAGTATATAATTCATTATTTATATACCTAACTTTATCAGCAATTTTATAATGTTCACCAGAGTACGCATACATATAGGTAGTGTGGTGACTTGGTTCATTCCCATGAGCGTACTGACCAATTAATCCCGTTATATCCATTGAAGCTTCCTCTCCTAATTCTGAAGACATACTAAATAACTCATCTAATTTTTTATTGAACTCTTTATCTCCACCTAATAATTTAATTAAGCCTTCTGGATCTTGAGGTACGAGCCAAAGATATTGCCAGGCATTACCCTCACAATAATCATTTACTCGATGCTCAGCTGAAATAGGGTTAAATGGGGTTCTCCAAGAACCGTCAGAAAGCTTACCTCTCATGAATCTAGTTTCTGGATCAAAATATTGTTTGTAGGCTTTGGATCGATTTATAAAATATTCATAATCTTCCACCTTTCCCAGCTTTTTAGCTAATTGTGCAATTCCCCAGTCACCAATAGCATATTCCATACTACTTGCTACTGACTCAACCATAAAGTCAGCAGGAATATACCCTCTTTCCATCAAATCTTTAACTCCAGGCTCAAAATCTCCGGTAGCACTAACTTTTGCTGCTTCAAAAACTTTTTCTAAATCTATATTATCAAATCCTTTTAATGCTGCATCAATTACAACAGGAATACCACTATAGCCAGGCATCGTATTTGTCTCATTGCCACGAAGGTGCCATACTGGAAGTTTACCTTGGTGTTCATAAATTTTAATCATTGAATTAACAAAATCACTGACCCTTTCAGGATGTGTGATAGTATAAAGCGGATGAGCAGCTCTGTATGTATCCCAAAGTGAAAATAATGTGTAATTTGTAAATGATGAATCCCTATATACAACCTTGTCCGTTCCTCTGTATTCACCGTTTAAATCGTGATAAAGATTTGGTGCAATCATAGTGTGATACATTGCTGTATAGAATACCCTTTTCTTCTTTTTATCCTTGGTTTTAATTTTAATTTTAGACAATTCATTTTCCCATTTCTGTTCAGCATTTTTCTTAACTTTGTTAAAATCCCAATGCGGTAATTCAATCATCATATTTTCCAAAGCATTTTTTGAGCTTACAGTAGAAACACCCATTTTAACCATAATCTTCTCATCTTTTTCTGTAGAAAATTCTAAAAATCCTTTTACATAATCTCCTTTTCTTTCAATGCCTTTAAATTTTTTATGTCTGTCATAAATAATAAAATCGGAAACAGGTTTAGAAATTATAAGACTAAAATATTCTCTTTGATCTCTTGCCCACCCTGTTGAAAATCTATGACCTTCAAAAAGAGTATCATTAACTTTTTTAATATAGGTTTCAGTTGGCCTATCTGCACTACCTTCTCCTAGGTCTATAATTATCCTAGATTTTTCAGCGTTAGGAAAAATATAATTATGAAGACCAACTCTTTCAGTTGCTGTTAATTCAACATCAATATCATATCTTTCTAGATGTACTTTATAGTACCCTGCAGTGGCAAATTCTTTATTTTTTCTGTACAGTGATGAATAACCGGCCATATGATTTTCCTGTGTTCCCGCACCAGTTTTTAATTCTCCTGTTGCTGGCATTATCGTTAATTCTCCAAGATCTGACATACCAGTTCCACTAACATTTATATGACAAAAACCTTTAACAATACTGTCGGTGTGGTGATAAGATGATGACCAATCCCAACCTTTATTAAAATTTGTTGGCCCAACTTGTACACCACCGAATGGAACATTTGCCCCAACAAATACATGCCCATGTCCTCCGGATCCAATAAATGGATCAATATAATTGATTAGTTTCTCATCACTTTTGAAAAATGCTGCACATGAGATAAAAGTAATTGCAAATATTATGTAGATAATTTTTTTCATTTTCTTCATTTTTAGTTGTAACTAGGTGGTTTGATCAAATTTAAGTTAGACGAATTATTTTCAGAAATACTAAAATCTAAAAACCCACCATTTTTAATTTTATCCCACGAAATCCAAGTTGAATTTTGTTCAATTCCAACATATTTCAATGAATTTATGAAATAATTTTTTGATTTATTTTTTCTGATTTTTAAAATTTTATTATTTGGAAGACTAATATCAATAGAATTAAATTGAGGGATATTTATCGAAAACCCGCCAACTCCCGGAATCATAGGATAAAGTCCTACTGATGCAAAAACATACCATGCTCCCATTGTACCTAAATCGTCATTTCCTGGAAGTCCATCTTCTTCACTACTGTACATTTCATTTAATATTCTTTCAATTGTTTTTGAGGTCTTTTCAGGTTTGTCCACCCAGTTATAAATCCACGGCACCTGAAAATTTGGTTCATTTCCAGCTGCAAACCAATCTTCTTCATATTCAGCATCAAGTTTAATAAATAAAGAATCAAGCCTTTTCTCTGCAAACCTTGCTCCTCCAATGGTATCAATTAGTTTATTTAAATTATGGGGAACCATCCAAAAATAATTTTTGTAAGTACCTTCTCGCCAGTCATGTGTTTTATCTTTCCAGACGCCGTTTGGAAATTTAGAATTCAACCACTTCGTTTTTATATTATAGTTGTTTTTCCAATTTTGAGATCTATTTTTAAAATACTTGTAATCCTCTTCATTTCCTACTGCATTTAATGCGAATTGAGCAATTGCAAAATCAGATGATGCATACTCAAGAGACATGGATGCAAATGTATGACCATTGTTAATATACTCCTCTAAATAAGGACGAACCTCTTGTTTTTGAGAATATAGCCTTGGTGTCAGTGCACCCTTTTTCATATACCTATAAGCGGTTTCCAAATCAAAATCATTCCCACCAAATGCATATGAATTGGATATTAAAATTGGAGTAGGATCACCTTGCATAATTCCAGTTTCAATATTTGCCAATATCCACCTTCCATAGCCTCCGGCTTGCTCAGCAAAATCTACAAGTGATTGCATCATATCACTGCTTTTTTTAGGAAATAACATAGCAATTAATTGACCTTGAGTTCTGTAAGTGTCCCATACACTGAAAGAGCTATATTGCTCACGATTTTCTTTTGTTTTATGAACTTTAAAATCAGCACCCATATACTCACCGTTAACATCACTTACAATATTTGGATGAATTAATGAATGATAAAAATGGGTATAAAATTGTTTTATTCTATCTTCATTTTTTGATTTAATTTTTATTGTCGAAAGATATTTGTCCCACTCTTTAGAAGTTTCTCTTTGATATTCTTCAAATGTCAAATGCTTTTCTTCATCTTTTAAATTTTCTTTCGCATTTTCAATTGAAACAAATGATATTGCTATTCTATAATTTATTTTATCAATTTCATTAGTATCAAATGTGAAGTAAGCTCCACTGTTTTTTCCAGAATTACTTTTTTTAGTTGATAGTTTTTTTTCTTTCCAAGTACCATTATATATTGAAGGTCGATCAAATTCAGCTGCAAAATAAATCTTATAATCAGATTCAGTACCACAAAAATCTCCTCCTCTTGTATAGCCTTCACAGCTTGAATTTGAGGTGATCTTTACAAACGCATCTTTTATGCTTTCAGCAGGTGAAGAGTTTATGCCTGTTCCAATAATAAGGGTCCCATAATTTGAATTATCAAAACTAAATTTACCGATTCCTGATCTTTTAGTTACCGTTAAATCTACATCAATATTCTCATTCATTTTTAAGGATAGGTGTCCTGCTTTTGCTATTTCAACCTTTTCATATTTTTCAAAAGAATTCATATCATTTGGAGATTTTTCAATGATTCCGCTAAGGGGTAATATCGGAAAGTTTCCAAGGTTCGAACATCCCGCACCATTGAGTTGAGTAATTACAAAGCCCTTGTGTGCTGAGAAAAATGTTGGGGTAAATTGAACCATTCCAAAAGGATAAGTAGCTCCAATAAAATTATAGCCACATGCTAAACCATCCCCTTTTGAACCAATTTTAGTATCTACAAATGAAGAATATTCTTGAGCATTAATCAGGCTGATGAATAATATAAATATAAAAGCTAGTATATTTTTTTTAAGATTAATCATTTTCTAATCAATCGGAAAAATTCCATATCCTGAAAATCCCATTTCAATAAATTGACATCCACTGCCACCAACAGTATTTGTATATCTAATTCTTAAAAATCTTGATAAGGTTTCACTACTTACATCAAATTCAACACTATTACTATTTTCTCCGTCAATTGATTGAGTGTGAATCAATACCCATCCGGCATTTATTAATGAGTCAGTAGTAACCGGTGATGAGGTAACCGAATTACCTGAGCTTTCAAAAACCGGCAAAGTTTCAGAATTTTCAAGGTCTTGTCTCACCCAAATTTCAACTTCATTAGGGGTATTTCCAGAAAAACTCATATTGGGTCTAAAGTCTATCTTAACCTTAGCTAAATGTGTTAATATCCCTAAATCAACCGTAAAGAATCCTGGGATTGCATTTTCACCAGAGTGATAACCATACACATCACCAGAATAAAATGAGTTATTGTCGAAAAGATAATTTTCAGGTTCCGCACCATAGAACGTACCTGGATTATCACTAGGTAAATTAACCAAATCAAATTCAGATTTATCTAAATCAACAGGCTGTGTATTTTGCCCATAAAAAGTTAGTTCAGTATATTTTACACCTTCATTTCCTAGACTTGATATTGTTCTTAGTCTTATAAACCTTTTTTGAGATGAACTAGTTGGTATAATAATACTCGAGAGACTAGTCTCATCTCCATTAATTTCCTCCTCCTTTAGTAACACCCAACCAGCATTTATAAAATCATTTTCATCACTTGATCCAGTTTCAGCAAAGTTTAAATTATCCCTTCCCCATAGCTGAATTAATGTTGGATTATGAGATGAATCAATATCAGTGTCTATTGAATTAATATCAATTCTTCTTAGATCTGTCATTACTCCTAAATCAACGGTAAAATGACTAGGCAAGCTACTTGGCCCGGAGTTGTATGTGTAAGTATCATCTCCATTCCAATTACTATTGTTATCAAATAGATATTCACTTGGGTTTGCATTGTTGTAGGTTCCTGGATTGTCACTTGGCATTCCAACAAGCCTAAAATAATTTTTATTTAATCTGGAATATGGTAATTCAGGCATTGTATAATTAAGTGGATTAAGTGAAATAGAATCAATGCCATCTAGCCCTGATTGAATTATAGATGTGGTTATAATATTTCCGTTCGGCTTATGTTGGAATAATCTTTTTCTGTTTTCCTCAAAAAATAAAGTATCTCTAACTAACTCATCAAATTCGTTTTCATATTCAAGAATTGTAAAAATTACATTTTCAGATTGTGCATTACTTAGAAAATTTGCATATGTGCCATCATCTTCAAATGAAAAATCGTTTATCTCTCTTGGGTCTTGATCTGAAATAAAAATATCCCCAACAGCACTACCAGCTACAACTTGAGAAATAGAAAGGTTTCCGTTTTCATCTTGTGTTGTAACATTAAATTCATAAGATCTTTCTTCAAGTTCCGGTAAAATCATACTATATATCCCATCACTAATGTTTTCGTTTATGATATCATAAATTTCTAACTCATTATCGTATTCTATGATAATTTTTGTAGAATTTCCTAAAAATTGTGTTTGACCCTCAAGTTGTGCTCTGTAATAACCAGGCCTTACTTTCAGGGTGTCTAATTTACCAGCATAAACTTCTTCTCCATCTAAATAATCCTGGTGGATTGAGTCCATGTCTCCACAAGATGTAGCTAATGCTAATAAGGTAGTAATGAATAGAAATAAATTATTTTTCTTTTTTTTCATAAGTTAATTTATTACGCTTCCCCAGAATGATAACTCTCCAATCACTGTTACCATTTGATTATTCCATGATTCTACATTAACAAGTCTTATATATCTAATATCATGTTGTCTTGCGTCGTATCCAAAGACAAAATCCTCACCGTTATCTTGATACTCGTAATCCTCAGCTGTATTAGAACCAGGAGGTAATCCTGATGGCTTAAAAGATTCAAAGTCACCAAGATGTATCCAGCCATCGCCCGGATTATCAGGGTCATATATTGGGAGTCCATTTAAATCAGCCCTGCCATATAGCTTAAATCTTTTTGGGTTACCATGTTTATATAATTCTGAACCACCTCTTTGATATAATTTAAATCTATTTAATTTGGTAGTTTGACCTAAATCTAATGTCAATTGGTGAGGTAGAGGTAGAAAATTAGTATGACCACAATTCCATTGATTACTCCAATATCCATCCCAAATCTGATTTGCAGAAAAACCATATTCACTAAAACTCTCATCGCCTGGTGTTGACTCAATTGCCCAATAAGCTTTGTCAAGAAAAACATCTTCTAATGGTGTCACCTCAAAACTTCTGGTGGTGGTCTGATTCCCCCACCTATCCTCAACATAAATTACAAATGTTGTCGGTACAGGATCGTACCCTCTAAAGCTGTATGTACTACTTGCCTGACTTGTGTAAAAGGATTCCCTAAAAACTAAATTTCCGTCATCATCTAAAACAGACATATTTAGAGAAACATCTGCTCGTGTTGGATTAAGATAAGAAATATTGATTCCTCCAAAATCTTGAGTTCCTTCCATTGAATTTAATATTCCATGAATTGGTGCTTCTAGGGGTGAAATATTTACTGTAGTTGGTGTAGATTGATTTTCTCCTCTGTCCACAGCAAAAACTTCAACTGTGTATGTACCCTCCTCAGCAAATCCGACTATACTAAGTGAGTCGATTACAGCAGAGACAATCACTTCTCTTTCAATTTCATTTTCATCTTCAAAGGCTGCTTTTACATATAATAAATCCTCATCAGCGGGGGGGAGTAAAAAATATTATAGCTCCACCAGCAGTATTAACAACCTCATTTATTGTAACTTGACCTGGAGGAATATTATCAGCTCCATACGGACCATGATCAGAATCATCAATACATGATGCAATCAGAATAGTTATTATTATTAGATAAACTTTATAATTCATAATATTTATATTTTTTACCATCCAGGATTTTGGATTAAATTTGGGTTTCTTAATAATTCATTTTGACTAATAGGCCATAAATAGTCCTTTTTTAAGAAATTTCTATAATATATGTTTTCGACCTCATAAAACCCTTCAACATCTGATCTAACAATATTCCAGCCTCTAATGGGTCTACTAAAATACTCTTCTGCCAATTTCCATCTTCTAATATCCCAATATCTATATCCTTCCAAAGCTAATTCTATCATCCTTTCACTTTGTATAATTTCTCTCATACCTTCTTTAGTATTTGGTTTTCCTGGATTATTTGAATGTTGAGCCCAAGTATTTAAAATATCTCCATCCAGGTCTAGTCCTGCATTATGTCTTACAGCTTGAATATATTCATATACCTCAGCGTCAGGAGAATCTTTAATTTCATTTAATGCCTCAGCATAATTTAAATATAGGTCTGCCATTCTAATTATGGGAAAGGAGTAACCTTTAATGGTAGACCCTTGCTGGGAGATAATATTTTCAAAGTGAACTAGTTTTTTAGCAAAATACCCTGTAATCGAATAGATTTCAAAACCATTTTTTCCTGATGGAGCCCCGGCTTTTGCATTTAAATATGGAATTTGCTCAATGTTAGGTGTTTCAAGAGAGAACCACTTCCCGCCGTCAAAACCAATAGTTGCATAGAATCTTGGCTCTCTGTCAAGGTGAAGTTTTGCAGTACTATAGTTATTCTCTACATAATACTTATGATATTCATCATTTTCGTTTGTGGATGTAATATTAAACCTATTATCATAATCCCATGAGACATCTTCGTTGATAGGCACTCCGTTTTTGGAATAGAACGTTTCTACCATATTTAAAGTTGGTGCATGAGATTTTTTTGTATAGCCAAATAGAGCTTGGTGATCAGCAGTCCATCTTGGTTGACTCCACATCTGTAAATCTCCAGTCCATGCAGGTTCAAAGGCCCAAACAATTCCCCTGTTAAAAGGATCTGTTATACCTGCTCTGTGAGTTAATTCTTGTCTAACAATATTGTTAATATCACCATTAATAGGAACTTGATCTTCAAATTGATATAAAGAATGGCCATTATTATGAGCTTCAGTTATTGCATCAAACAAAGCGTCTTTGGCTAGAACCCATTTATTTTCATCATAAACTTGATTTACTAGAGAATTACCCTCCACATCAACTAACTCACTCATATCTGTATTACCATTAAATAATGGGCTAGCTGCTAGAACTAATGCTTTTGCTTTAATTGCTTTTGCAGCAGGTAATGTAATTCTACCTTGTTCAGTGTATATATAATTGATTATTCCAGGTAAGGCTTCACTAGCTATAACTTCATCTATAAGCTCTACAATATAATCAACGATATCATCTACTGAGTTCCTTGGAACTTGAGATTCTTCTAATGATGCACCAACATATAAATTATCTCTTATTATCGGAATAGGACCATACATTCTTAAAAGCCAAAAATGATAAAAAGCCTTCAAGACTTTTACCTCTGCCAGCCAACGCTGCCTTTCTTCTTCTTCTAACCCAGGTACAGAAACAAGGTTTTCTAAAAATATATTACAATCTCTTAATCCGACAAATAGGCTATGCGGAGCACCTCTACCACCTTCCCAATAATTTAAATAAGGTGATGAGGAATTTTGAAGTCCTTTGGCTATTCTAAAACTCGTTTCATTATTCATATAAAAATCATTTTCTGCATAATACCAGATTTCATCACCAGCTAACAAAGAGAAATTCTGTTCAACGTGAGCATGCTCAGGAATATATGTATAACAAGTTGACAGGAATCTTTCAGCAGTAGCTCTGTTATTGAAAGCTAAATCGATTGTTGCTATATTATCGGGTACAACATTTAAAAAATCTTTCTCGCATGAAAGAATACAAAAAAGTAAAATAGTTAAAAAGTATTTTCTGTTTCTCATTTTTAAAAATTCATATTTATTCCAAAATTTATACCCCTTTGTAAAGGGTAGCCTAATCCATTTCCACCCATTTCCACATCCCATATTTTAAATTTACTGAATGTAAATAAATTTGTTCCACTTACATAAACTCTAAACGATTCTAACTTAACTTTTTCAAAATTTTCTGTGTTTATCGAGTAGCCAATTTCTAAAGATTTTAGTCTTAGAAACCCACCATCTCTCAGCCACCATGTGCTGTTACGATTATTATTATCTATTAGTTGATCTGATAATCTAGGCCAAGCCGCATAAAGGTTTCTGTCATTTTCTGACCAGTGATCATTCGCCCATGCATTTAATAACGCATTATTTCCAATTGCACTTCCACTGGTGTCAATAAAAGGTGAGGTTCTGTATGCGTCAATGAAGAAAGAAGATCTTGCTGAACCCTGAAAGAAAAATGAAAGATCAAAATTTTTGTAGGTACTTGATACTCCAAACCCATAAATTATTTCTGGTGTAGTTGGATATCCTATAGGTACTTCATCATTAATGTCTATTATTCCATCTCCATTGATGTCCTTATACTTAATATCCCCAGGCATGTAGTCACCAAAGGTTTGTAATGGGGAATTGGCAATATCTGCTTCATCAATAAATAATCTCTCAGCTATATACCCAAAAGGTTGAGATAAATTTAACCCAATCCTAGACCTCCACGGTAGACCTGCAGAAACAAAATCCAATTCATCATATACTTCATATTTGCTAGTTGCATAAGAGAAATTAGCTCTTGCTGAAATGAAAAAGTCGTTTTTAAAGTCTTCTTTATAATCAATAGTAAATTCAAAACCTTTGGATGAAGCTTCACCAACATTTGCCCTTATCGGCGCCTGTAATCCAAGAGTTGAAGGGGTCTGAGCTCTGTCCATTAATATGTTAGATCTGTATTCGGTAAAATAATCTGCTTGTAATTCAATTTTATCAAATAAACCAAATTCAAGACCTATGTTCATCATTTTAGCTTTTTCCCAAGTGATTTGATCATTTGCATATCTATCTATACTTACTCCGTTTATCCAGTTGCTAAATTCTTGTCCAAACATTGAGCCCATTGAACCATCATTAAGATTTACTTGAGAAATATAAAAGAATCTATCGCTAGCACTTCCTATCTCATCATTGCCCACTAATCCATAAGTTGCCTTTAGTTTTAATTTTGATATTACATTTTCATATTTCTTCATGAATTCTTCATTTGAAATATACCATCCAAAACCAAAAGAAGGAAAGAATCCAAATCTTTCATTTCTCGCAAATCTTTCGGATCCGTTTAAACCAAAATTAAATTCCGCAAAGTATTTGCTATCGTGAGCATAAGTAAATCTTCCTGAAAGTCCAAGGTTTCTGTAAGGGAGGGAAGTTTGCAAGTTTCCGTTATTTGCATATTTTAATTCTCTAATAATACCAACTAACATTCCGGAGACATTGTGCTTTTCTTTAAATGTTCTATTATAATTTAAGGAACCTTCAAAGTAAACTGAGTTTGAAATTATTTTTGCACCTTCATTATATGCCAAGTATTCTGTTCCTTGATTAGGGTTTAGTGCAATTAAAGAATATACATCGCTTTGAAAGTCATAATTTGCTAGAGTGTAGTAGAAAGGATTGTATTTTCTTTCTAAGTTATAAAAGGAATATCTAGAAGTGTTGACTAATGCTCTTGCTTTTAAACCTTTTGTTACATAATCCAAATTTTCTTTTATCTCAACCGTTGCCAAAACATTATTATAACTTTCATCTTTATATCCTCTTACCATATTTGCATATGGGTTTAAGTAATCTCCAAACTGTCCATAATTTCCAAAAAGAATATGAGTAGAGTTTAAAAAATTTGCGTCTGGTTGATAATACTTTGGATATAATACAGGGTTTGTCTGCATGGCTTGCCTATAAATTTCTTCACCTCCATTAAGAGGACCATTATAATCGTCAAAATTTCCATTGAATCTTACAGCTACCTCAGTTGTGGGTGTTAAATTTATATTTACATTTGATCGAAGAGATATCCTGTTGAAGTTTATATTATTGTTAAAGTTATTTTGTGGTTCAATTTTTAAATTTCCATTATCTGTGTTAACAGTTGCAGCTAAATAATAACGTGCAACTTTTCCACCTCCGCTGACGTTAAAATTAAACCTGCTATTTAACGTATAGTCTTCCAATAACTCGTCAAACCAGTTTATAGTTGGGTATGCCATTTCATTTCTATTAGGGTCTTGAGAAATTAAAATTTTCTCTAGTGAATATATTCTTCCTCCAAGCGGATCTCTAGTCGCAAGTGCCTCGTTGTGTAACATCATATAAGTAATAGGATCTGCAATAGATACTTTTTTTGTTGCAGTTGAATAGGCCTTTTCATACCTCACATTCAATTTGACTTTTCCTTGTTTTCCTTCTTTGGTAGTAACCATGATTACACCATTAGCTCCTCTAGCACCATACAGTGCAGTAGCAGTAGCATCTTTCATAATTGAAAAACTTGCAATATCATCTGGCTGAAGTCTAGCTAAGTCAGTTGAGGTAGTTTCAATACCATCAATAAGTATAAGTGGAGACCTCGCATAGCCAAAAGTACTTACTCCTCTAATGAAAAATTCTGCATTATCTCTTCCTGGCTCACCGCTTCTTTGATACGAAATTAATCCAGCAACCCTTCCAGCTAAAGATGTTGTAAGATTGCTAGAGGGTATTCTAAGTTCGGTGGGATCAACCGATGTAACAGCGGCAATAACACTTTCTTTTTTTTGTTCTCCATAAGCAACAACAGTAACCTCCTCTAAGCCAAATAAATCTTCTTCTAAAGTTATGTTTAGATTTGTGTTTCCGTTAAGCTTTATTTCTTGTGTTATAAATCCAACGTATGTTATGATTAGTGTTGAATTTGATTTCGCCTTTATAATAAAATTACCATCAAAATCCGTTACCGCTCCGTTATATGAATCCGTATCTTCTATAATATTAACACCGGGGATGGGGGACCCACTTTTATCAGTAATTGTACCGGTGATAATTTCACTTTGACCAAATAAATTGTTAGAAAATCCAAAAAATATTAATAAAGATAATTGGATGAATATTCTGAGCATAAATCTAATAATTTATTAAAAAGAGGTTAATTTTTTTATCAAAGTAATCATATATCAATTAAATTATTAACTTTTAATAATTTATTTATATAAATTTTATCAAATTTTCATTCATTACGATTTTTTAGCAAAAAAAATTTGTTTTTCAATTTATTTATTTAATTTAATAAGAACAAACGAAAAAAACTTAAACTTATGAACAAAATTACATTAATTCTTCTCTTTATTTTTTTCTTTTCTTTTTCTTCTTATGGACAGCTATCTGTTGGGGAAACGGGAAATATTGAAGTTAAAGCAGGAGCAACATTGGATGTAGCAGGTTTAGAAATTACACCGCTCAGTAATTATAATATTTCTGGTGGTACAACTGTTAATAAATCTAACACATCAATCGTTTTACCTAATGGTGATAGTATGAATAGATCATATTATTTAGAACCTTCAATGGAAAACCTTAGCACAGTCTTAGTATATAATTACGAAGAAGCTGATATGAATGGCATTACCCACAATGCAAAAATGGTTGTAGTTGATGGTTCAGGAAATTCAATGGAATATGAAGATGCTGATGCGCTAGACTATCAGGTTACTTCTGAATTTCAAGACCCGGGGAGTTTTGCAGTTATCTCGGCTGGAGATGCAACTCTTAGCGTTGAAACTCTTGACGGTGAAATGTCAATATCAATTTTTCCTAACCCCACATCATCAATACTGAATGTGAGTCATGATGGAGACCTTAATATTTCGGTTTACAACATGCTTGGTCAAGAAATTTTGGAAACAAATGAAAAACAAATCGATCTTTCTGGATTTCAGAAAGGAACATATATATTACTTGTTCAAAATCTTGAATCGGGTAATACGACGAACTTTAAAATAATCAAAGAATAAACTAAAATTAAAAATTATGAAAAAAACTATATTATTATTTTT
>CACLPI010000003.1 GCA_902608795.1 uncultured Bacteroidota bacterium | reverse complement strand
CGGCTGCCTCAGTGTATACAAATGAAAATGAATCCATGTGTAGGCTAGCAGCAAGACCATTTGCTCCATTTTTATAGATCTGAACTCTGTAATCATCTACTTCAGTAACCTCATAGGTAACTGACATTTCATTCCAATCAGCATTTGCACCACAAGTAGTTTGTGGAATCTCAATTGGGTCATTTACATTAACCCATCCACCACTACCATCAGACTTCTTGAAAGACAATGCAGGACCACCATTTGAGTAGTCTAGATTTGCGCAGTTTGTCCATCTGTGATAAAATGTAAGGGTGTAAGTACCAAGTGGTAACTGACTAAATTCTTGTGCAACAAACTCACCATTACCAGCGTTATTTGCAAACATCTTCCACATTCTGTCCTCAGAATGAGTTGGACCATGATTACCATTTGTGGGTGCATAATTTACCCCTTGTGCTGCACTCCATCCCGCTGGAAGAACAGCAGCACCATTACCAGAGCCGTTAACACCATAGGTTGGATCAACATCAGTTGTTGATAAGCCTCCGTTCGTAGGAATCATTAAATCTTCACCAACTTCTTGACCATTGATTGAAAAACCAAATAAAAATAACAATACAAAACACATGTTTTGCCATAATTTTTGATTGGTTAGTAATTGAGTAGTTTTCATCATAATAAATTTATTTTTGATTTTTAGATTGTTTTTTTATGATCGTTCCAGGCTTTCATTTTGTCTTTCCCTAGAACTGCATTAAGCTTACCCCATAGTCTATTTTGTAATTTTCTAAGTTCAGCTTGCATTTGCTTTCTATCAGATTGAAATTCCTTTCTGATTCTTTGAGCGTCAATAAATCTTTTAAGTTGAATGTGATATATTTTTTCAGATGTTTCATCATCTAGAGCTAAAACCATTGTCATATCATCTGCAATTTTCTTTGCTCGCTCTTGAAATCCCTGCTGTGAAAAAGCAGAGGTAGAAAATAAAATACAAAAAATTAGAATGTAGAGTTTTCTCATAAAATTAATTTTGTCTTGTAAGATAATAATTTTAATATATTTTTCAAGAATTAAATAGTTTTTCTTTATGAAAATTTTCATATTAATAATAGAATATACTTTTTAGATTAAAATATTCAATTATTAGTGGTAAGAATTGATGATTCTTAAAGGGTTTTCTTTCCAGGTTATGCCAGGCTTCCATTTAGGCGCTTTAACTTTACTCAAATAACTGTCTAACATTTCTTCCAACTCTTTGGCTTTTTCTCTGTTTACCATATTGTTGGATGTTTGTAAAGTTAAATCAATATCTTCATTTAAGTCATTTCTTATATCAAAAAGATTCACTTCATTATTATCATAAAATTTAATCAATTTTAGTGTGTCTAAAATGATTGCAGAATGGGCTCTTTCGAGAGCTATTTTATTTTCATAAGGAACATGAAAAATAATTCCCCTAGTTTTTCTATTAATCTTATTTTTTTTCTGGAACAATATTTTTTTGAAGCTGCCACCATCTAAATTATCAATTTTTAATTTTTTATCTCCTGCTAGATCTATAATTGTGGGTAAAATATCAGAAAAAGAGATTGGTGTACTCGAGTACTTATTTTCTTCAATCCCAGGTCCCATTATAAAAAATGGAATTCTAATTCCACCTTCTGTTGCATCCCATTTCCCCCTCTTAAGTGGATAATTATAACTTTGATTATAATATTTTCTAGGTATAATTATTGGTACAGAACCATTATCGGATGTATAAATCACATACGTATTTTTTTCAAGATCAAGTTCTTTTAGTTTATCCAAAATAATCCCAACGCTGATATCCAAATCAAAAGTCATTGCTGCCAATCCAATATTTTTATGTATTTCACCTGGTTTTTTATTATAAAACTTTTTATAAGTATTTTCTCTAGCAAAAATATCAGAGTGAATTGCATAATGAGATATTTGTAGAAAGAATGGAACATTTTCATTAGCACTCTTTTCAATAAAATCTGTCGCTTTTTTTGTTATACTAAATATTTTTTTCGGGTCTATATCAATATTATTACTCCATTGAAGCTCATTTGAATTATAGTTAAACACACCATCTTTATTCTTGGATGCACCATCACTTTCATCATAACCAAAGGTAGCCGGATTAGAATCCATCCCCCATTTACCAAAATGTGCAGTCTTGTAATTAGTATTTATTAATTTTAGTTGTTTTACAATCGAGGTTTTTTTTTCGTGATCAATGTGATCTGTATTCATGCCAACCCTTATCATTTTTAGCCTTGCAGGTGTTTGGCCAAATTGAATACTGTATCTTGAGGGTGCACATACCGGTGCACCTGCATAGGCACTTGAGAATACCATACCTTTTGAAGCAATTTTTTCAATATTTGGTGTTTCATAAAAATCACTTTTGGATAGATTGTTATTTTTAATCATCTTCACAGATGTACCATTCCAGCCCTGATCATCAGCTAGAATAAAAATAAAATTTGGATTGCTCTTTTTGTTCTGAGAATTAAGATGAAGAATCGATAAAAATGATAATACAACTATAAAAAAACGTATGTACATTACTATTAGTCAATTTCACTATTAGTGGAAACTTCAATTATAGGAATTGGCCATAAATAATCTTCTGCTTGTCTTGCACCGTCAACATTACCATAAATAAACCGACAGTATTCATCATAAACACCAAATCTGGTTAGATCAAAAAATCTATGACCTTCCATATACAACTCAACAGCTCTTTCTCTCATAATTTCTTCTCTAAAACTTTCAATAGGCATTGAAGAATAGTCAATTTCACTCATTCCAACTCTTGATCTTAAGATATTAATATCAGCATTGGCTGCTGCTGGATCCGATAAAATTTCAGCGTTTGCCTCGGCTCTCATTAAATACACATCGGCAAGTCTTATTACATGCCAGTTTTGTCTGCTAGTGTATTCAGTTGTTGCTTCCGAATCAATATACTTAGCTGTCCATATTTGCCATAAAGTACCCAGCGTATTTCCATTTTCAAGATTTGTTGGAACATACCCAGTGCTCCAAGGATTAATGTTAAACCGTCTTGTTAAAGTTTCATATTCGGTGATTATAGAATTTTGGTAACGGTTATCAAACTTATCTAATCGGTTATTAATGAATAATGGTTTAAGTTTATTATTTCCGCCAAACCCACTTCCGGAAAGCCCAGCATTTCTGGGTGTAAACAAATTTGAAACAGCTGTTCCTTGACCACTCAGAGATGATCCCTGGACATCAAAAATCATTTCTGGATTATTTCCATTATTTGCATCAAATATTGAAATCCAATTATCCAATGATGATGATAAAGTAAAGCCTTGACCAGAAATAGCAGAATCACAATGATCTTTGGAATACTGATAGTATGTTTGATAGGGCTCTGGAAATTCTAAATACAGTTCATTACCAATTATTCCATTACTTGCAGTTCTTTTACAAGATGCTATTCTTGTATATACCTTTGCGAGTAATGCATGAGCAGCTGTATTTGTTGCTCTTCCTAAATCGTTAACATAATTACCGCTTGCTTCATTTCTGCCCCAACAATAAATAGATGCAAAGTTTAAATCATCTATAATTAAATCGTATATCTCAACAATTGATGAAACTGGTAGTCCTTGATCATCACCTGCCTGAAGGGGAGTTGTTCTTAATGGTACTTCTCCAAAACATCTTACCAGATTAAAGTAATGTAATGCTCTTAAAAATTTTGCCTCTCCAATAATTCTATTTTTTAACCCATCGTCCATTTCTATAGAAGGCACATTCGCAATAACATTATTTGCATCTCGAATTCCTAAATAAAGTTCTTTCCAGAGATTATTTAAGCTTTGATTTGTTGATGTAACAATACCTCTTTTAAACTCATTATATAGATAAGTAGACAACCCTTGATCTGATGAAGCAAAAAGGGTTGGCATAAACTGTTGTTTGTAGTAGCCAATTCCACTTTTTAGTCTAGCGTAAGATGCTGTTAATGCAGCTAATGCATCAGTCTCATTTTGATAAAAATTTTCTGTACTTGGCTGAGTAAATGGGTCTTCATCCAAAACATCACAAGAAGTATATGATAAGATGAAAACTAAGGTCGTTATGTAATATTTATATTTTAAATTATTCATATTGTTAATAATTATATTTTAATCCTATTAAAAATGACTTTGTTCCAGGATAAGTTCCAAAGTCAACCCCTCTTTTTTGAGGATTTTTCGTATATGTTCTAACTTCAGGGTCATAGCCAGGATAATCTGTCCAAACAATTAAATTTTGACCTGATAAGTAAAGCCTCATGCTGTTGCCATTCTTAAAATTAAAATTATATCCAATATTGATATTTTTTAATCTCAAAAATGAACCATCAAAAATGTTTCTATCTGATGATATTGCTCTACTTCCTGTTTCAAGAATTGCTGCTGGATGACTTGCAGAGCTTAAATTTCCTATTGATTCGTCATATATATACGAACCATTTTGATATGTTAATGGGGCTATCCATGAGTTACTGAATGATGAACTTAAGATATTAGTGGTCTTTTGAAGCCCACTTAATTGCCATGAATCAACCCAAAATAAATCACCACCCTTTTGACCAGTGAATAAAATACTGGCATCCCAATTTTTATAGCTAAAATCATTTGAAAAAGAGTATGAAAAATCAGGGTTGGGATCTCCTATTTTCACATAATCATCAAAATTAATTTCCTGAATAGCCATTGCTTGTCCGTTTTCATCTAAATCAACATGATGATTGATATATTTTATTTCACCTGGTGCTGCTCCGGCTATGCCACTAGCTATCGCTTCATCCCAATTTGAGTAAACTCCATTTGTTTCAGCACCCCAGTAAATTCCTAGAGGTTGACCAACCATAAACATTATAGGGTATGCTTGTGAAAAACCAACTGATGGACCTAGCTGAAAATCAAGATTAGAGTTTAGTTGTTTTAATTCATTGCGATTTACGCCAATATTTGCGTTAATTGACCAGTTTAAATCATCACTTTCAACTAGCACTCCATTAACAGTGAATTCAAGTCCTTTATTTTCAACTTCACCAAAATTATCTACTCTGCTGGTATACCCATTTGAAGGAGGTAATTGAACATATTGTAACAAATCATGTGTTAACTTGTTATAAAAATCTACAGTAAAATTTAATTTTGAGTTGTATAAACCTAAATCCATCCCCAAATTAAACTGATCAGTTGTTTCCCAGGTAAGGTCGTCGTTTGCTAAATTAGACTCATAAAAACCCGTAATAATTTCATCGTTAAAATTATACCTTATTGGCGTCATTAATGCTAAGGATTGATATGGATTGATTGGGTTGCTTCCAATTTTTCCATATGAAAAACGAAACTTCAATTCATCAAGATTATCATATTTTTCAAATAATTTTTCTTTTGAAGCAAACCATGAAAAAGCAATGGATGGAAAAATCGCACTTTTTTTATTTGTTGCAAATTTTGAAGATGCATCAACCCTTGCGTTAACATCAACAAAGTATTTTCTTTTGTAGTTGTAACCAACTCTGAATAATGCAGATAGTAAACCAACTTCTCTAAACTGAGAAATTGGTGTTAAAATTTCCTCAGCAGAAGTAAAATTATAAAAAGCAGTTGCATCAGTTCCAAAACCTCTAGCTTTATTGAAAAGTGATCTAATTTTATTTTTTTCAAAAGTTCCAACTAAAGTTGCATCTATTCTGTGATTTTTAAATCTGTTTCTATATCTTAAATTTCCTTCAGCATATAACTTACTGTTTTCTAAAAAAGCTTGAGAAGCTTCTCCGTTAGTATTTCTTCCTCTTGTTGTATTTAAAGGGTAATAATTATCACGATTACTTTTCTGAAAATTATATGATCCCTTTAATGTCCCTGTTAATTTTGGTGTAATTTTTCCTACCAGTTGTAACGTTTGTCGAAATGATGTTGACTCCTTAATATCCATTACATATCTAGCTAATGTGTAAGGATTAGATATTGGTAGGCTTTCATTTAGTTCAGAATAGATTTCATCATCTTGACCAGGCTCTAACAATGAATATATTGGCTGAAATTGAAGTGTTTGTGATACAACTCCTCTTTGCTGAAAAATTTGACCATTACCTACAGAGGCCGCATTACCTTTTTTATGAGTAAAATAAGTTTTTGTATATATATCAACTTTTTCCCCAAATGCTTTTCTTTTCGAATTAATATTAAGATTTACAGTTTTATTGTCTGAATTGATTATTACTCCTTCTTGATTATTGATTCCCAGCCCTACAGAAATGTTTCTTTTGAAATCTCCACCCCTGTAATTTAAATTGTATCTATTGCTTAATGCAATTCGATATGTTTCATCCTGCCAATTTGTATTTACACCAGTTGATGTTAAGTATGGTAGTACTCTTTGAATCGGTGATGTTGCATCAGGTCCAGTTCCGATAACTGGAAAATTTTCAAGATTTATCTCTTGTGTTCCGTCAAAGGGAGATGAGTATAAATTTGGGTTTGTTATATCTTGCCAAACCTGGTTTAAAACTCTTTGATTCATATAGTTTTCAAAACCAATTCCGTCAAGAACATTTATATTTCTTCTAACCACAGTCGCATAACTTTCATAGTTTACAGAAATTTTATCATTACCATTCTCATTATTTGCTGTTTTAGTTGTAATTAATATTACCCCATTTGCTCCTCTTGCTCCGTAGATTGCCGTTGCTGCGGCATCCTTTAAAACCTCAATTTTATCAATATCATTTGGATTAATAAAACTTAGAGAACTTTGTGATTCTCCGCTGCCAGACATTCCCTCTGCATCAGTTAACGGATCAACTGGAATGCCGTCAAGAACATACAATGGTTGAGTTCCTCCCAAAATTGAGTTTGTTCCCCTTATAGAAATTCCAGATCCTCCTCCAGGTTCAGAACTTTCAGAAACAACTAAGCCGGATACTTGCCCTTGGAGTATACTTTCTACACTTCCAGACCTATTTTTCTCTAGTTTATCAGATTTAATTTGGGTTATTGAACCCGATAAATCTTTTTCACTGATATCAAAATACCCAACACTAACTATTACTTCATCTAGTTCATTCAAGTCATCTTCCAGAAAAACAGAAATGGGTGAGGTTATAATAGGTAATTCAACTGTCTGTTTTCCAACATAAGAAACTTTTATTCTGTCACCAATCTGCAATAAAATCTCAAAATTACCATCAAAATCAGAAATTACACCAACTTCTGAATCAACAACTTGAATTGTGGCACCAGCCAAAGGGGATTCTGAATCCTTTTCAAATACCTTTCCTTTCAAATTAAGTTGCTGAGAAAAGGCAAATGTTGAAAATAAAAGCGTTAAAATTAAAACATATTTATTCATAATTATTTTTTAGTCTGTTTTCTTAACCACCAATCTCTATCAGGGTTGTATTTATATTTTTTTTGTAGCCTAATCAATTCTTTCCTCAATTCATTCTCTACTTTATCAAACTTTTTAACATTGATCAGATTAGTCATTTCGCCTGGGTCATTTTTTAAGTCATATAACTCGTCAATATCTTTTTCAATGAAATTATCTACTAATTTAAAATAATTAGTCCTAACGGCCAGTTGATCAGGACCTGCATATGGCCATGCATCGTCTACATAGTATTCAAATAAAATTGATTTTCTCCAATCTTTTTCTTTTTTTCCTCTGATTAGATTTAACATAGATTTTCCTTGTACATAATCAGGTTTCTTAATACCAGCTAACTCTAAAATTGTGGGTGCTAAATCAATATTTAGGCAAAGTTCATCAATAGTCGTATTTCTTTGTATCAGATTAGGATATCTAATGATCATTGGCACTCTGATTGAATTTTCATAGGCCAATCTTTTATCTTTATAAGTGTGTTCACCCATAAAATAACCATTATCACTACTGTAAATAATTACGGTATTTTCTAGTTCACCAATTTTTTCAAGTGTCTCAATTACTTTTCCTAGAGATTCATCTACTGCAATTAAACTTCTTAACAATTGCATATTTTTAAATTTATTAATAGGCCATTTTTTTTCTTTCAAAGTTTTTGGTACTTCATCCTCTTCATTCCATTTAAAACCAAAGGTTTTTCTTCTTTGCCATTCTGGTTTATTTTCAAAAGTCTCTTTGTGAGTTTGATAGGGGGGCTCAGGAAGTTTTTCCCCTTTAAAAAAGTCTTTATGTCTGGTTGCAGGCAGATGTTTTTCATGTACGGCTTTATGCCAAATATTCAAACAAAAAGGTTTATCTGGACTTCTCTTATTTTCTAACCAATCAATTGCCTTGTCGGTTAATATATCAGTGATATATCCATCTAATTGTGTTTCAACTCCATTGTCATTTACCTTAGGGTTGAAATATTGCCCTTGACCAATAAAACTGAACCAATAATCAAATCCAGGCCTTATATGACTTTTACCTCTTTTGTGTGCCATATGTATTTTACCAATATGAGCTGTTTCATAGCCATTATTTTTTAAATGAACAGAATATGGGGCATATGATTCCCAATCTGGGTCAACATATTTATTGTTTTGATTTACTCCATGGATATGAGGGTAGGTTCCAGTAAGAAAACTAGCTCTTGAAGGTGAGCAAATAGATTGAGTAACAAAGAAATTTTTAATATTAACACCCTCGTTAGCCAATCTGTCAATATTTGGAGTTTTTAAAAAAGGATATCTTCCAGAAAATCCAACTGCATCAAAAGGCTGGTCATCAACCAGAACAAAAAGGATGTTTGGTTTTTTACCACTTTCTTGGGCAAAATTAACATCGGAGTTTAATAAAATTAATATTGCTAGTAACCTTACCATATTTTATTGAAAGAGTAAAAATATAATTTCATTAGTTATATTAACAGCTTTTTATTGATTTTCTTATTTAAATTATTTCTTTAAAAATTTAAAGATATGATTATTTATGGCTATAAAATATATTCCGCTATCTAGATTAGACACATCTATTCTTTTGGTGGGAGCTAAATTATAAATTAATTCACCTAAAGTATTAATAACTTTTATATCTCTAACATCTTCATTAATTTTTATGTTTAAGAAATCACTTGTTGGATTTGGGTAAACAATAATTTCATCTTTTAATTCAACCGGAATGTAAGATAGAAAATTTTCATCCGGATTACATTCTGTTTCTAAAAAATTATAGTTTTCATCATCTAAGTTATTTTTTGATACAAATCTGTCAAAATCAACTGATTTATCGGAGTTAAAGTCGTTGTAAAATTCCCCTATCTCAGTTAGGTTCTCGTTTAAATCAAAAAAATCTGCAATATCATTAGTTGGTGGAAAAAAAGAATATCTTTCAACATAATCGGTTTCATTTAGATATGGTAATGCCAATTGTAAAAACTGACGATGAACCCATTCATTCCTATATCTGTTCGCATTAAATTCGGTAATCCAAATCGGTAATCCGAATAGGTTGTAAACATTTTCCAAATAATTTACAAATCTGTTAAAAACCTGTTGTGGGTCTGCATTTGGTGAACCTTGAGGGCCTGAGCCCCAATCATACCAATGCACTGCAATTGCATCAATTCGAATATCTTGTTGTACTGCTTTATTATTAAATTCAACTAACCAATTAAATACCTGATCTTGCCTGCAAGCAGGAGAAACCATTCTTAATCCAGACTTCAATAAATTTTTGTAGTAAGTAAGAGATGTATCAACAACACACATATTTCCATATTGACCGGATTGATCATTACAATTGTCAGGTTCATTAAAAGCTAGTAAATGTGTGGATTTATACTTATTATTTATGATCTCTATGTCACTATCTTCATCTGCAGCCCCTTTTCCCCATGCCATTGGTGAATACTCTCTTTCTAAATCAGAACTACCGGTATTACTCCATCTGTAAAACCAATTATTATTCATATACTGTATATCTCCTGCAGTACCTTTTTTTGTGACCCAATTCCATGGAACAACTCTAATAAATGAAATCTTATTATTTAAAAATTCTGATAAGGAATCAATTATAATATCTTTTTCATTAGCAATGAAAACTTTACTATTCCCTGTACCATCATCGTTTTCGGCAAAAGTTGCCATGAACCCTCTTTTCAAAATGAAAGATGAAATATTATTATTTAAATTTACAGGAATCGATTCATCAGTATATACGTTATCAGATGTTATGTCAAAAGAGTCCCCGTTAAAATTAAATTCAGAAAATATTGTTAGGTGTGAGCTATTTTCATTTTGAGCTCTGATAACCGAACCATTATTATAGTAATTATCGATTCTTAAGGATAAAGGATAAGATAATAATTGATTTTCCTCAAAAAAATTATCATTGTAATAGTAGAATGCTGTTGTAGGATTTACATTACGAAAGAGTATCCATGAGTTATGAGAATTAAAATTAATTGTTATACTTTCATCTATTGGGTACATGCTTTCAAGATATATATATGATGATTCGCCTAAGTTAATTTGACCAATACCAGAAATTAAATCCCCATGTAATTCTCCGTTAACAATAGTGATTTTTCCGTTTTCACCCAAAGAGATTTCATTATTTGCTACTACATCACAACTTAAAAGTAACTCAAAATCAATACTTACTTCTGGGTTTATCGAATTTGGTGGAGGTGTTTCTGATGTTAATATGTTTTTCCAATTTAACTCATCAAAGAAATCTTGGGTATTAGAATCCCCTGTCCATTGGTATTGCTGAGCATAACCTAAAGATGTCAAATAGATTAAAATCAGAAAGAAATAATTTTTCATATTTTGAATAAACAATTCTTAAATGTAAATTTATTAAATGCTTAAAAATAAAGTCAATTTCTTATTTATTATTTGCATATTATTTAACAATATAGCCAAAGCAAATAATGAAAACAATTCAAAGAAACTTAATGTTTTATTTATAATTGCTGATGACTTAAATTGTGATTTAGGTGCATATGGAAATGAGAATGTGTACACACCTAATATTGACAAGTTGGCACAACAAGGGGTTTTATTTGAAAACGCACATGTCCAATATCCACTATGTGGCCCATCTAGAGCTTCTTTAATGACAGGTCTTTACCCAGACCAAACTCAATCAAAAGAATTGAGATTATTTCTAAGACAAACTGTTCCCGATGTGATTACAATTGGACAAAAATTTATAATGGAAAAATATAATTCTGTGAGGGTTGGTAAAATTTATCACTATCACAATCCAAGAGATATCGGAACCTCTGGTCATGATGATCATTTCACCTGGGACCAGACAGTAAATCCATATGGCAGAGATAAGGTTGAGGAATACAAGTTAAATAAAGTAAAGGAAAAATTTGATGGAGCTACTTTAAGCTGGTATGAGTCAGACGGATTAGATGATGAACAAACAGATGGTATTGGAGCGAATGAAACCATAAAGTTTATAGAAAAATTTGCTAATAATAAAGAAAATTTTTTTCTAGCATTTGGATTATACAGACCTCATATTCCATTTGTCGCACCCAAAAAATATTTTGATTTATATGAAAAGGAAGAAATGATAACCCCATCAAGTAACGAGGATTTTTTAAGAACTATTTCACCTCCTGCTGCCAAATCTTTAAGGGCAAGAAAGGAGCAAATCAATTTAGATGATTTAACTATAAAAACAGTAAAAGAAGCATATTATGCTACGACAAGCTTTGTTGATGCTCAGATCGGAAAAGTATTGAACAAATTAAAGGAAACAGGACTTGATAAAAATACCATTGTCATATTTACTTCTGATCATGGATATCATTTGGGTGAAAAGGGACATTGGCAAAAACAAACTCTTTACGATTTATCAACCAGAGTTCCATTAATAATTTCTGGACCAGGAATAAAATCAAATCTAAAAATTAAAAAACTTCCAGTTGAGTTAGTCGATTTGTATAAAACAATAATGGATCTTACGGGAATTAAAGCTCCTGATTTTGTACAGGGAAATAGTCTAAAAAATCTTTTAATGAATAGTGATTCTATAACCGAAAAAAGAAGTGCTTTATCTGAGCTCAGGATTAATTTAAATGGCAAGGTTGCTCAGGGATACTCAATTAGAACTGACAGGTTCAGATTTACCAAATGGTCATATGGTAATAATAATTATAATGAATTATATGATCATGATTTTGATGGTGAGGAAAAAACAAATTTAATTGATGATCTAAAATATGTTGAGACGATCGATTCCTTAAAAATAGTATTGGATAATCGGATATTAGATGCAAAAAGAAAACCAAAAGGATTGGGTCGACAAATAAGAAATTCTAAACCAAATTTTGAACCAGAACGAATTTATTCTTTTGAAAAATCAAAATTTTAATTTTATTGTGGTTGCATACTAACTGATGATATATTCTTTTCCAGCACATAATAATCATTATCTACATTGATATATAGATTATTAAGAGGTATTTTTTTGTATTTTGTTGTGGGATATAATTTTCTATTTTCATCATCAATAATCACTTCCAAAGGCATATTGAATCCTTCGACAACATTAATCCATCTATATTTTAAAAAACCATCCTTAATTTCATATTCAAAGGTTGGAATTCTGACGTCCCTAAGATATTGATTAAAGAATTTTTCTAAATTTATATTTAATATGTTACTCATATAATTTTCTATTTGATATGAGGATACTGTCTGATGATAAAAATCCTTATTTATCCCCCTCAATGTCTTCCTCCAAATTTTATCATCATTAACTACTTGTCTTAATGTGTGAAGAACATTTGCTCCCTTTGCATAAATATCTCCTGAGCTTTCACGATTAATTCCATAATCACCAGTAATCATGGGTTTTTTATTAGAAATCCCAGAACGTGAGCTTATGACATATTCTGATCCTGCATTTTTGCCAAAGAAATACTCTACATATAAGTTTTCAGAGTATGTTGTAAAGCCCTCATGCAGCCACATATCAGCAATATCAATATAAGTAATGTTATTTGCAAACCATTCATGTCCACCCTCATGAATTATTATATAATCAAATTCAAGACCCCATTTTGAGTTAGACGGGTAACTAGTTCCTTTATAGCCATTTTGATAACCATTTCCGTAAGTTATTGAGCTTTGGTGCTCCATTCCAAGGTAAGGGACCTCTACCATTTTAAAACTGTCCTCATAAAAGGGGTAGGGTCCAAACCAATGTTCGAAAGCTTCTATCATCATGGGAACTTGTTTAAATTGCTCTTTAGCTTTTTCTAAATTATAACTCAGCACATAATTATCTATGTTTAAATCTCCTTTTTCGCCTTTATATACTTCTGAAAAACTAACATAATCACCAATATTAATATTAACCCCATAATTATTAATTGGATTTGTGACGAACCAATCAAAAGTTTTAGTGTTATTTTTATACTCTGTCACTTTTCTTAATCTTCCATTTGAAACATTAGTCAAATGTTTTGGTACATTAACACTTATTAACATAGAATCAACTTCATCATACATATGATCTTTGTTTGGCCACCAAACACTAGCTCCTAATCCTTGACAAGATGTTGCAATAAAGTGATTACCATTATTATCTTTTGTCCACGATAGTCCTCCGTCCCATGGAGCTCTTATAGCCTCCCTTGGAAATCCTTCGTAAAATATTTCTAAATAATTCACATCATTTATCTTTTGTTTTTTATTCATTTCAATAAAGTAGGCATTCCCTTCACGATTAAATTTTAAAGGCTTTCCGTTAGCTATAATCGAAGTAATCTCCATTGGTTCCTGAAGATCTATTTGCATAGTTTCATATGATTTTAAAACCTTGTAACCAACTGTATTAGAACCACTTATATACTTTTTTTCAGGTTCTACTTTAATATCTAAATGATAATATGTTAAATCCCACCATTCTCTTTCAGGTGTGATACTGCCCCTTAAACTATCTTGTCTTGTGGGTAATAATTTATCCTCCATTAATCCTTGAGATAAAAAATCAGCAGTAGATACAATAAAAAAGAATATTATAAATCTTAATGTCATATTATTACCTTTAATAAAATATAATTGTCAATTTAATAATTAAGAATGAGATTATTCTATTATTTATTTATAACGTTTATATTGATATCATGCTCAAATAATGTAGAATTAATATTTGATGAAGATAATGGTGGTTTATTTTTACCTAAGGGTTTTCAAGCTTTGGTTGTCCATGATGGTGTTGGGGAGAGTAGACACTTGGCTGTTAATGAAAATGGAGATATATATGTTAAGTTGAGATTAGATTATGGTAGAAAAGGAAATGTTGCATTGAGAGATAAAAACGGTGATGGTAAAGCTGATATAATTCAAAGATTTGGTAATTATCCAAATGATGGGCGGTTTGCAACTGAAATGAAAATTAACGAAGGATATCTATACTACAGCTCAGAAAGAGTAGTCTATAGACAGAAGTTAAATCCAAAAATGTTAGTCCCTGATTCCCCAGTGGAAGTGATTTTAACAGATCCTTTTCCGATAAGATGGCATAATGCTAAATCAATTGCTTTTGATAAAGAGAATAATATGTATGTTACATTTAGTGGTTTTACAAATTCTTGTGAAGACATGACTAGAGGTTATGATGATCCAATGGCTACAGTTCTTGGAAGATATCCATGTGATGAACTAGAACTTTTAGGTGCAATATGGAAATATGACAAAAATAAATTAAACCAAAAATTAACTGATGGAGAAAAATTTTCAACTGGTGTGAGAAGTGTGGTTGGTATTTGCTGGAATGATTATACTAATGAACTTTTTGCAGTAAATCATGGTAGAGACTATCTTCACAATCATGCCCCAAAATTCTATAGCGAGTGGGATAACACTGTATTGCCTTCAGATGAATTTATGAGGGTTTCAGAAGGAGATAATTTTGGTTGGCCATATACTTATTACGACCATTTTAAATCAAAAAGACTTGTAGCACCTGAATATGGTGGAGATGGAAAAAAATTAGCATCCAATAAATATAAGGACCCTGTTTATGGGTTACCAGCGCATTGGGCTCCAAATGACTTATTGTTTTACTCGGGGGACATATTTCCAGAAAGATATAAAAATGGTGCTTTTATAGCTTTTCATGGTTCAACCAATAGATCACCTTATCCACAGGCTGGATATGTGGTTGGTTTTATACCTTTTAAAGATGGATTGCTTTCAGGTGAACTAGAGATTTTTGCTGACGGATTTGCTCAAGTTGAATTAATAAAAGAAATGAAGGATGCTAAATACAGACCAATGGGCTTGGCAGAGGGTCCAGACGGCTCACTTTATATTTCGGATTCTAAAAAAGGTAAAATATGGAGAGTGGTTTATACAGATGAAAAACTTTCTTTTACAGATGATAATTTAAAGGAAATGGAGTTAAGAAAATACTTGCCACACATTAAAACTCCTATTGAGTTTCAGGATATTGTTAAATAACATCAAAAAAATAAATTGTTTCAGAATAATATTCTTCATTAGCTATCAGTTTAGTTGTTGGAAAATTATCGTTATTGGGTGAATCAGGAAAATGTTGAGTCTCTAGACAGAGTCCTTGGTTTTTATTAAAAAATCCAGATAGATGATTGCCTGAATAAAACTGTATACCAGGTTGATTAGTAGAAATTATTAATTTCCTTCCACTAGCTTCACTAGATAATACAGCTGCTTTTGAAGAATTTTTATTCAAAACAAAACAATGATCATAACCCTTACCTATTTTTAATTGTTCATAATCATTGTTGATTTCTTCATCAATCTTTTTAAATTTAGTAAAATCAAAGGGTGTATTTAATACACTTTTAATTGATCCATTGGGTAAACATTCATTATTGATTGGGATATAATTATTAGAATTGATTTTTAATTTATGTTCGAAAATTGAATTTTTTGTTGGGTTTAAATTAAAATACGAATGACTGGTTGGATTGAATATAGTATCCTTGTCTGATTTTGCAAAAAATTCAATTTTGAACTCATTTTGATCATTGAGAGAATATTTTACATTACAATTTAAATTTCCTGGATATCCTGATTCTAAATCCAAGCTGTTTATGGATAGAATAACAAATTTTTGTTTTTTATCATACTCTATTAACTCCCAATATTTTTTGTGAAAACCATTGTGCCCTCCATGTAAGTGGTTTACTCCTTCGTTTTTATCTAGATGAAAAATACTTTCATCAAGCTTAAAGGTGCTTTTAGCTATTCTATTTGCATATCTTCCGATTACAGCACCCATGTAAAACGAATCAGTTAAATATTCCTGATTTGATTTATGATTAAGAACAATATTTTCAACATCTCCATTTTTGTTGGGAGTATTGATTTCCTTAATGATTCCACCATAAGAAAGTATGGTAATTGAAATACCATTTTTATTTACAAGTTTGTATTTTTTAATTGCTTCCAAATTTTGGTCTTTTTAATTAAAATCTCACTAAAATTAACCAATTTAAATATTACTTTTTAGTATTTTAGAAGACTCAATAAATTTAAATTATGAAAAGATATATATTCCTAATTGCATTAATAACTTTTAGTTCTATTGCATATTCACAAAAAAATAAAAAAAATAAAAAAAATCCACTAGATGAAACTTCAGTTAGTGCTTTAAAGTGGAGAGCTGTTGGTCCGGCTTTGACATCTGGTAGAGTTTCCGATTTAGCCGTTAATCCCAATAACCCTTTTGAATACTATGTTGCTATCGCTTCTGGAGGTGTATGGAAAACGTCAAACTGGGGTGTAGACTACAAGCCAATATTTGATACTCAACCTTCATATTCTATTGGTTGTGTCACTATTGACCCAAACAATACCAATGTAGTGTGGGTCGGAACAGGAGAGAATAATAATCAAAGATCTGTTGCATATGGTGATGGAGTATACAAATCTGTAGATGGGGGTGTTTCATGGAAAAATATGGGACTTAAAAACTCAGAACATATTGGTAACATTTTAGTTCATCCTGATAATTCTGATGTAGTTTATGTCTCTGCATATGGGCCACTATGGAGTAAAGGAGGTGATCGTGGTATTTATAAAACTAAAGATGGTGGTAAGACCTGGAATAATATTTTAAATATAGATGAGCATACAGGTTTCAACGAAATACATATGGACCCCAGAAATCCTGATATCTTATACGCTACAAGTCATCAAAGAAGAAGACATGTTTACACTTATGTTGGTGGTGGGCCAGGATCAGGTATACATAAGTCTATTGATGGTGGTAAATCATGGAAAGAAATAAACAATGGACTTCCAAGTGTTGAAATTGGTAGAATTGGAATGGATATTTCTGACGCAAATCCAGAAATTATTTATGCAATTGTTGAAGCGGCTGAAAGGAAAGGTGGATTTTATAAATCTACAAATAGGGGTGAGACATGGGTTAAGCAAAGTGGAAAAGTTACTAGTGGTAATTATTATCAAGAGATTTTTGCTGATCCGATGGATGAAGATGTTGTTTATATAATGGATACATGGATGTCTGTTACTAATGATGGAGGAAAATCTTTTAAAAATGTAGGGGAAGATTACAAGCATGTTGATAACCATGCTATGTGGATCAATCCTAAAAACAATTCTCATTGGCTTGTTGGTTGTGATGGAGGTATATATGAAACATTTGATTCTGGGAAAAAATGGGATTTTAAAAAGAACTTACCTGTTACGCAGTTCTATAAAGTTGCAGTTGACAATGCTGAACCCTTTTATAATATTTATGGAGGAACTCAGGATAATTTTAGTATCGGAGGCCCGTCAAGAGTAAATAATTCTCACGGAATATCAAATCAAGATTGGTTTATTACTCATGGTGGAGATGGATTTGAATCTCAAATTGACCCTGAAAATCCCAATATTGTGTATGCACAATCTCAATATGGATGGTTGGTAAGATATGATAAATTAAGTGGTGAAGAGGTTGGAATCAAGCCGATCGCTAGGAAAGGTGAATTAAATTATAAATGGAATTGGGATGCTCCATTAACTGTAAGTCATCACAAATCGGGTAGGTTGTATTTTGCTGCAAATAAGGTTTTTAGATCTGATGATTACGGTAATAGCTGGAATGTAATAAGCGATGATTTATCTAGAAAAATTGACAGAAATAAATTAAAGGTTTATGACAGAGTTTTAAGTATTGATGCTGTTGAAAAAAATGGCTCGACATCACCATACGGAACTATTGTGGCACTATCAGAATCTCCAATTGATGAAAACTTTATAGTTATTGGAACCGATGATGGATTAATCCAAATCACTGAAAATTCAGGTAAAACCTGGAGGAAAGTTGATAATATTCCTGAAGCTCCGATACAATCCTATGTAAACTCTGTTTATTTATCTCAACACAACGTAAATGTCATATATGTTGCTTTTAACCACCATAAATACGGGGATTTCAAGCCTTATATATTTAAATCTAGTGATAAGGGAAATTCTTGGGTGTCAATCAGTGGCAATCTTCCTAAAAGAGGTAGTGTATATTCAATTGAAGAGGATCACATAGATAGAGACTTAATTTTCTGTGGAACTGAATTTGGTGTTTTCTTTTCACCTGATTCAGGGGGAAGCTGGAAAGAGCTGGCATTTGGGTTACCAACTATTGCAGTTCGTGATATTGCAATACAAAGAAGAGAAAATGATTTAGTGTTAGGAACTTTCGGTAGAGGATTTTATGTTTTAGATGATTATTCTGTTTTAAGAAGTATTGAAAATTCAGAAGAGAATCTTGGCGCGCGAATATTTGATATAAGAGATGCTTTGATGTGGGAAAAAGCAAATCCGCTAGGGCTTCCAGGAAAAGCCTTTCAAGGAGATAATTTTTATCTAGCTGAAAACCTTGATCCAGTAGCTATTTTTACTTACAATTTTGATGAAAAATTTGAAAGTCTTAAATCTAAGAGACAGAAGGAGGAGAAAAAGTTGATTAAGGATGGAAAAGATGTTTCTTACCCAACATATAATGAACTTTTCAATGAGGTAAACGAAGCAAAACCCGAATTGGTCTTTACAATCAGAGATAATAAGGAAAATGTTGTAAAAAAAATATACAGAAATCTTTCAGAAGGTTTAAGTAGATTTCACTGGGATTTAAGATACGAAGATAATAGCCCAATTAATTTAAGTTCATCTTCGTTCTATAATCCTTTTGCTGGTGTTTCTGAGGGCACCCTGGTTAATCCAGGCACTTACACAATTGATATGTCAATTTTAAAGGCTGGTGAAACAATCAAGGTTGTGGACAATCAAAGTTTTAATGTTGTTGCTTTAAATAACACAGTAATGCCCGCTGCCGATAGAGAAGCAAAGGTTAATTTCCAAAGGAAAGTTTCAAAATTACAAGCCGAGATGGGTGAGTATTCAAGAAAGTTTTCTGAAATCAGTAACAAAATGCCTTACATAGATGAAGCCATAAAGAAGGTAGAACAGCCAGTTGATGAAATCTCAAAAATTGCTTGGGATGTTAAGCAATCAATAAAAGAGGTTAACCTTAAATTTTATGGGGATAGTGTCAAGAGTAGATTGGATATTCAATCCTATTTAAGTCCATATTCAAGATTGGGATCGGTTGCTTATTATCAAAAGTATTCTACTGCTGCTCCAACCAAAACACATATGGATAGTTATGAAATTGCTAACGAAGAATTTCAACCGATTAAGTTAATTATTGATGAACTCAAGGTAAAAATGACCAACCTGGAAAATCAACTTAAGGATTTGGGTGCTGCATATACACCAGGGAGACCTAAAGTAATTAACTAGTTTTACTAATTATAAGTTAATTTTAAAAAAAGCACCTCATTTTTGAGGTGCTTTTCTTTCTTTATTGGCTTAATAAATTATTTAACAACAAGTTTAGATATTTTACTTTGTCCATTGATTGTAACTTTAAGCATATAGATACCACTATTGAATGAGATTAGATCTAATGTATTTTCATTATTAACAGTATCAAATACTTTTTTACCAGTTACAGTAAATACTTGTATTTCTTTTAACCCTTCTACTGTTGAAAGAATAGTAACGCAGTTACCATCTGCTGGGTTAGGATAAAAAATCATATCAAGTATTTCATTATCACTAGTAGATAGACCTGTATTAATTTCAAACGTGATGGTTTCTTCCACTGGCGGATCTAGTGCATTATGCATATGATCTACCAACCAAACAGTAATCGAGTGATTCCCTGCAGCTAAATTAGGTATAATAACATCATTTATATCATGAACAGCAACATATTCATCATCGTTTAAAATATAATGCCAGTGACCATCAAGCCCAACAGTGAAATTATAAAAATTAACAATTGATAAGGTAGCAGTGGTGCCTTCAACAGAAATGCTCCAATCTGCACTAACTTCGTCTTGTGAAAAGCTTAAAAACGATATTAAATAGAAAAGAAGAATATAAATTTTATTCATCATTAAAATATAGTAATAAAAAAAGGGCAATATTTTTAGCTCCCTTTATTTATAATAATTAAAGGTTTTTAATAATTTAGATTTAAGTTTAAATATAACCCACTTAAAAAAGTGGGTTATATTTATTAAGCGGAGGAAGAGGGATTCGAACCCCCGGAGGTGTGACCCTCAACAGTTTTCAAGACTGCCGCATTCGACCACTCTGCCATTCCTCCATTATCGGATGCAAATATAGACTTGTTTTCCTTTGCTTCAAAAAAAGTCTTTAAATTATTTATGTTATCTTATTTTTAAAATTGGATGTTTTCTCAATCTAAAAATTAATATATTCAGAAATTTCGAGGCCATAACCAATCATTCCAACTCTTCTAGTACCTTCTGTATTTGTAATAAGTTTTAGGTTTGTTATATCTAGATCATGTAAAATTTGTGCTCCTATTCCGAAATCTCGCTCGTCCATATCTATGATAGGGGCCTTGATGACTTTATTATTAACCTGACTTTTTTTAAGTATTTTTAATCTTTTCAAAGTGTTGATTGCTTTTAATTCAGGACTAATAAATATTATTGCCCCTTGACGTTGATTATTAATTATTTCAAACATTTTCAGCAATGAGTCATTAGTGTTAGATGTTAGAGTTCCCAAAATATCATTATGAACAGATTTTGAGTTTATTCTTGATAATATAGCATCACCCTTCTCCCAGCTTCCTTTAGTTAATGCTATATGAATATTATTGTTTGTTGTCTGTTTGTATGCTCTTAGTCTGAATTTTCCAAATCTTGTATTTATTTCAAAATCCTCCTGTTTTACGATTAATGAGTCATGTTCCATACGATATGCAACTAGATCTTCTATTGAAATTATTTTCAGTTCAAATTTTTTAGCTACTTTAACTAAATCAGGTAACCTTGCCATTGAACCATCCTCATTCATTATCTCAACAATTACTCCAGCGGGTTTCAGTCCCGCAAGTCTGGGTAAGTCAATTGCGGCTTCAGTATGACCTGTTCTCCTAAGAACACCTCCTTTTTTTGCTACAAGCGGAAATACATGTCCGGGTTTAGAAAACTGATTAGATTTTGTTTTGCTGTCTATAAGAGCTTTAATTGTAGAAGCCCGATCTGATGCAGATATTCCTGTTGTAACTCCATTTCCTCTCAAATCAACAGAAACCGTAAAAGCCGTATCTTGAGGGTCAGTATTGGTGCCAACCATTAGATTCAATTCTAATCTTTTAGAAATATCTTCAGTGATTGGTGCACAAATTAAACCCCTACCATGAGTTGCCATAAAATTAATTATTTCTGGTGTTACTAATTCAGCTGATGCAAGGAAATCACCTTCATTTTCTCTGTTTTTATCGTCAACTACTATTACAACTTTTCCGTCTCTGATATCTTTTATGGCAGATTCAATTGAGTTTAGTTTAAACTTATCCTTTGACATACTTATCAATTTTTTTGTAAAATGAAATCATACCATCTCCAAAATTAAAAATACTTCTGTCATTAGTTGCTCGATAAGTTAAATAAATACTAAGTGGTAACATAATTAAAGTTGATAACCAACTGGCTAAAATAGGATTAATACTGCTGTCTTCAGCGAGATTTTTTGAAAAAATTCCCAAAAAATGATATGCTAAAAAAAGTAATATCGATATTACAAGAGGTAACCCATATCCGCCTTTTCTTATTATCGTGCCAAGTGGTGCACCAATGAAAAATAAAATAATACATGCAAAACCTAATGAAAATTTATCATGCATTGTCATTATATGCTTGTTCAGATTTTGTTCTCTGTAGGATTGAATAGTTTTATTCGATTTAACAATACTAATTGTACTTTTTACAGAGCTGATTGCTAAATCATAGAGTTGTTTTTGCTTTTTAGGTTGAAATAAATTTAAAAAATTATCGTTTTCATAATTCAAATTTTCATTTGAATTTATGTTATAGTCAATTGTTTTAAAATTTGATCTATTAAACATTTTTGAGCTTATTACTGCAATATCTTCAACTCTTTTATCGGTTAAAGAATCTATTGCGGCATTTAATTCATTAACTCTCATCATCGAATGTTTACTAACATCTTCTTCCTCACTAAAATCAACTTCATTTATTGAAGCGATATCAATATTGATTAAATACTCTTCAAAATAGCTTTTAACAAAAGGTTTTTTTATTTTTTTTGAATAGTCTTCAGAAATTATCTCCTCATAATAGTTTCCGCTATACAACTTTAGTTGTAATATATCTGAGTTTTCTTCTGAAATAATTTCCCCTGTTTTAGATTTTATTACAGTATAATTGCCTGGTTTATTTTTCTTTTGGTGAATAATGACCTTATCAAGAAGTTTTCCTTCATTTCCATATTTATTTTCAACCTTTATGTTATAATCGCCTATTTGACTAAACTGGCCTTCAGCTATTGCCATCGATGGTTTTACTTTTGATATGTTTTTCCTTAGATTATGAAAATTATATTCAGCTGTTGGTACAATATTATTAGAAAAAAAGAAAGTAACTATTCCAAGTAAAAATGTAAAGAAAATTAGACTCTTCATTGAACGCTGCAGTGAAATACCACTTGCTTTCATTGCCGCAAATTCATAGTTTTCAGAAAGACTACCAAAAACCATTATACTTGACAATAATATTGTCAATGGTAAAACAAGAATTACTAGTCTTGGTGAAACATTGATTAAAAATTGAAGTATTATATCTAATTCTAAGTCTTTCCCCGCTAATTCTGAAATATATAGCCATACTGATTGTAATAAGAAAATCAACATTAAAATGCAAAATGTACTAGCCAATGTTTTTAAGTAAGATTTAAATATGTAGAGATCAAGTATTTTCAAAAATTTAATCTAAAATATTCATGTAATAGTCTTTATACTTCTCCTTGTCAAAAACGAATAAGTTTGCGTCAAGTGGTAAATTGAATTCAAAATCAACAATAGAAATAGTAGTCACAGTTTCGTTTTTACCGGTTTCAATTACCTCGTAAATCTGATTAAATTCGGTGTCAACACCGAGTAAAATATACTTAATTTCAGCCTCCGAGTCCTGAGGAATTAGTTTTACATATTGAATTTTTTTTCTAAACTGTCCATTTCCGATTAATCTAGACTCATACATTTCAAAATAGTATCCGTCCTCATAAAAATAAAGCATTTTATTAGGGGTTATTGTTGTTTCATCCTCAGGATCTTGGCTAGAAATTGTAACTTCTTCATCATCAGGGCTAATTGAATATAGTTTGTCTCCATCAAAAATTCTAGTTACACCTAGCATTTCAAACCTCCAATTGTCATTTTCAGTAACAAAGCTTCCATTATTTGTTTGGCTTATATCCTCTTCCATATTCTGCAAAGTGTAGGCATAGTTTATGTAGATATTTTCATAACTCTTAATGTTTTCTGAAACTTTATTGAGTAATAACTCGGCATCTAAATTGTCCTGAGAATACCCTAAAGTGCAAAATCCAAAAATTAATAAAAGTAACTTTTTCATAAATATATAGTTTATTCGTTTTCTAAATGTCTATCAAGAGATTGCAAATCTGGAATTAATACTTGTCTGGCTTTGCTTCCCTCAAAAGGCCCAACTATTCCCGCAGCTTCCAACTGATCTATTAATCTTCCAGCTCTATTATAGCCTAATTTGAGTTTCCTTTGTAGTAATGAGGCAGAGCCTTGTTGTGCAGTAACCAGAACCTCAGCAGCTTCTCTGAACAACTTATCTCTATCTTCTATGTCGATATCAAGATTTGTGCCACCTTCCTCACCAATATACTCTGGTAATTTGTGGGCAGTAGTATAGGCTTTTTGTGAACCGATAAAATCTGTTAATAACTCGATTTCTGGTGTATCAACAAATGCACATTGTATTCTTATTAGTTCGTTACCTTGTGTAAATAGCATATCACCTCTTCCAATCAATTGATCTGCTCCAGATCCATCAAGAATGGTTCTAGAATCAATTTTAGATGTAACTCTAAATGCTATTCTTGCAGGGAAATTTGCTTTGATAACGCCTGTGATTACATTAACAGATGGTCTTTGAGTTGCAATTATTAAATGAATACCTATAGCTCTAGCCAATTGTGCTAATCTTGCAATTGGCGTTTCAACTTCCTTTCCTGTAGTCATTATCAAATCAGCAAATTCATCTACTACAAGCACTATATATGGTAAAAACTGATGACCATCATTTGGATTTAATTTTCTGTCTTTGAACTTTTTATTGTATTCAACAATATTCCTACATGCAGCATTTTTTAATAATTCATACCTGTTATCCATTTCAATACACAAAGAGTTGAGTGTATTAATTACTTTTTTGTTATCAGTAATTATGGCTTCTTCTGAGTCTGGAAGTTTTGCCAGATAGTGTCTTTCAATTTTATTGTACAATGTTAATTCCACTTTTTTAGGGTCAACTAAAACAAATTTTACCTCAGCTGGGTGTTTTTTATATAAAAGTGAAGTCAAAACCGCATTTAACCCAACAGATTTACCTTGTCCCGTAGCACCAGCCATAAGTAGGTGAGGCATCCTTGCAAGGTCAAATACAAGAGTTTCATTACTGATAGTTTTACCGATCGCGACTGGAAGTTCCATTTCAGACTTCTGAAATTTCTCAGCGGAAATTACAGAATGCATAGAAACAACAGTTGGTCTTTTGTTTGGTACTTCAATACCAATAGTTCCCCTTCCTGGGATAGGAGCAATAATTCTTATTCCTAAAGCGGCAAGAGATAAGGCAATATCATCCTCAAGGTTTTTTATTTTTGAAATTCTAACACCGGCATCGGGAATAATCTCATACAAAGTAACAGTGGGGCCTATGGTTGCTTTAATATTAGAAATAGAAATATTATAATTTCCGAGAGTCTCTACAATTCTATTTTTATTTTCCTCAAGCTCATCCTTATCAATTGTGATTTTTTCTGAATCATATTGTTTTAAAAGGCTTAACTTGGGAAATTGAAACTTACTTAGTTCAAGTTTTGGGTCAAATCTTCCAAAATTATCTACTAATTTATCAGCTAAATTATCAGACTCTGATTTTTCTTCAAAAATCTCCTCGACTTCAATACCAACATCATTAATTATTTTCTCTTTTATATCATTAACAGGTTTTTCAATTATAGTAGACTCTTCTAATTTTTCTTCGATTTCTTCCTTAATGATTTCTTCATCAATTTGATTGTCGTTTGAAATTTCTTTTTTAATCTCTTCTGCAGACTTAATTTTTTCTGATTTTTTAAAACTTAAGCTTTTTAGAAAATTTACTACTTTGACAACATCATTTGTTCCAACTTTTAATCTAAATGTAACATAGATAAGTATCATGAAAATGAGAAGAAATGTTACTCCAATTTGACTTATGTATATATTAAGGAAGCTTACTATTTCATAACCTATAATTCCAGAATATATATTACCATAATCTACTAATCCAAAAAATATAGAAACTAAAAAAACCAAATAAAAACCCCAAAGCCAGTTATTGGAAAGCTTTCTTTTCTTAAAATCAAGTAAAATATGTAATGCACTAATAAAAATAAGAAATGGAAAAATGATTGAGCCCAAACCAAAACCCCTGTAAATAAAAAAATCACTTAAAGTTGCACCTATTTTGCCTAGAGAGTTTGAAGTTGAAATTGTATTATCAATGAAATTGTTTAAACTACTTTGATCTATATCTCCAGTGAAAAAATAAGAAATAAATGAAATTATAAGAAACAGTGAAAGTATAATTAATGAGCTTCCAATGAACAGCCTTTTTGCTCCGGAAAGCTCTTTCTTTTCTTTATTTTTTGAAAACGAAAAAATATGCTTCATTAATAGCTAGTTGGATAATAGTTTGCAATTTAATAATCATTTCTGCAAGAATGAATTTTTTAATTAAAATTTATGATTTGAAATCATCTTAATTTTTATCATAAGGGATGCATAAATCAATGTAGTTATAGGGCTTAGCCAATTAAATATTGCGTAAATAAAATAATCCGCAACAGAGACCCCAAGTACCCCATGGTGGTATGCCCCACAAGTATTCCACGGAATTAGTGCAGATGTGACCGTACCTGTATCCTCTAGGGTTCTACTCAAATTTACTGCTGATAGATTTTTTTCTTCATAGGCATCCTTAAACATTTTACCTGGGATAACAATTGCAAGATATTGATCTGATGCAACTATATTTATTCCAAGACAACTTGCCGCCGTACTTGCAAAAAGTCCAAATATGCTTTTAGCATTATTAAGTAAATAACTTGTTATTTTTTTTAGTGCTCCAATTCCATCCATAGAACCGCCAAATATCATTGCGCTGATTGTAAGGTATATTGTCCATAACATACCTTTCATTCCTCCAGAGTCATATAGCCTTATTATTCTCTCATTTTCAGTTGGAATACTAGTATCTGTAAAAATTGATAGCAAAATAGATGTTGATCTAGACGAATCAATGCTTTCTAATATATTATTTTGGAATATTATTGAAAATATTATTGCACCTAATATTCCGAAACTTAATGCAATAACTGGTCTTACTTTTAAGAAAGCTAAAATTATCACGATTGCTGGAATTAAAAAAAGTAAGGGGGAAATATGAAAATCTACTAGAATTGTTTCAGAAAGACTTCTTATATCACTCATTTCTCCAGCACTTCCAATTTCCATATTAAAACTTAAAATTATAAACACCACCAAAGTAATAGCATAGGTTGGAAAAGTAGTGTATGTCATGTATTTAATATGCGAATAAAGATCTGTACCAGCCATAGCTGGTGCTAGGTTAGTAGTATCACTTAAAGGAGACATTTTATCACCAAAGTAAGCACCCGAAATAACTGCACCAGCAGTCATGCCAGATGGAATGTTAAAAGCTACACCAACAGCAACTAATGCAATACCGACAGTAGCTGAAGTTGTGTAAGAGCTTCCTGTTGTTAATGATACTAGTGTAGAAACAACTAATGTTAATGGAAGAAATACAGCAGGATCAACAAGATTTAAGCCATAATAAACCATTGCAGGAATTATACCGCTTACTTTCCATGATCCTGCAAGAGCGCCAACAAGCAAAAGTATAATTATCGGAGTACCAATGCTCTTTATGCTTGAAAATATCTTTTTTATTACAAGGCTAATTTTGATTTTTTCTGATAGTCCTATGCCAATTGCTACTATGGATGTAAAGACTAATATATAGTGGTATGTATAGTTTCCTAACCAATCATTATTTTCAAAAAAAATAATATTGTAGAATAATAATAAGATTAGTAAGACAATTGGAATTATTGATTTTCTTAGGCTAATTTCAGAACGTCCTATTTCCATTTAAATTAGATTAAATTCATTAAGACATTCTTTGATTCCATTGTACGTTCTTGAAATGTCCTGATCTAATCCAACTGAAAATCTTATCAAACCTTCGCTTAGCCCCATTTTTTCTTGCTCTTCTTCTGAAATTTCAGATGAAGTAGATGACCCCGGTGTACAAAATAATGTTTTGTAGAAACCTAAACTCACGGCAAGATATCCAAGATTTTTATCTTGCATTTTTTCCATCAACTTGTTAGCAATTTCTAAAGTGCCTACATCAATTGTTAACATACCTCCATATCCATATTCTTGATTCATCATTTTTGAAAAAACTTTATGTGATGGATGAGATTCAAGGCCTGGGTATACAGCTTTAATTCCGTCTTTTTCAAAGGATTTAGCTAGATACATTGCATTTTCACTGTGTTTTTTTATTCTAATATGTAGTGTTCTCATATTTTTCAGTACTGAAGCAGCCCTTAGACTATCCATAGTCGCTCCCATTAACATGAAAGCCCCATCATTTACATCTCTTAAAGAATGTATAAAATCTTTATCACTACACACGACACCGGCAATAGTATCACTTGTTCCATTAATAAACTTTGTAAGGCTATGAATAACAATATCAGCTCCGTTTTTTGCTGGGGATACTGAAAGAGGAGTAAATGTATTATCTACAATTAATTTTAAATTATTTTTTTTTGCGATTTCAGAAATTGATTCTATATCGGCTATCTCTAGCAATGGATTTGAAGATACTTCACAATAAATAATTTTTGTACTAGGCTTTATTAATTTTTTAATATCATTTAATGAGGTTATGTCAACAAAATCAGTTTCAATCCCAAGTTGTGGTGTGAAATTTTTTAGAAATGCATAAGTACCACCATAAACTGTTCTACTTGAAATTATATGATCTCCAGACTTACACAATTGTAAAATACATGATGTGATCGCACCCATTCCTGAGGAAAATACATTAGCCGCTTCAGTCCCCTCCATCGCTGCGCAAGCTTCCTCTAGATAGAGATTACTTGGTGAGGAATTGCGAGAATATAAATAACAACCTTCCATATTTCCTTCAAATGTTTCACTCATGGAATTTGCAGAAAGAAATGTATAGGTAGAGGAATCGGAAATAGATGGATTTACACCTCCAAATTCTCCAAAAAATTGTAAGTCTTGTATTTTATTTGCTGGCTTTGATTTCATTAAAATAATTGGTGATTTAAGTTTGTATTTATTACTAATTTACCAAAATCAATTTTAATACTTTAAAAATTATTTTAACATTTAAATATTTGTATTTTTGAAACCTAAATTCGAGTGGTATGAGTACATATGATGTTATAGTAATTGGTTCCGGTCCTGGGGGTTATGTTTCAGCTATCCGCGCAGCGCAGCTGGGAATGAAAACGGCACTTATTGAAAAATATTCAACAATGGGTGGCACTTGTTTAAATGTTGGCTGTATCCCGAGTAAATCGTTGCTGGACTCATCGCATCATTATGAAAATGCTCTTCATAATTTTGAGGACCATGGTATTTCAGTTGAAGGTAAAATTAAACTTGATTTGGGTAAGATGATGTCAAGAAAATCATCTGTTGTAGAGCAAACTACTAAAGGTTTGGAATATTTAATGAATAAAAATGATGTAAGAGTTTATCATGGTTTAGGTTCATTTAAAGATGAAAGTACAATTGAAATTAACACTGACGGTAAAACTCAAACAATAAAAGGAAATAATATAATTATTGCTACAGGTAGTAAGCCTACGAAATTACCTTTTGCTGATTTTGATGGTGAAAGAATTATTTCATCAACAGAGGCTTTAAAACTTTCAGAGGTACCCAAACACTTAATTGTGGTTGGTGGTGGAGTTATTGGTCTTGAATTAGGTCAAGTATACAGTAGGCTTGGCGCAAAGGTAACCGTACTTGAATATCAGGATAGAATAATTCCTAATATGGATTCGAGTTTATCAAAAGAGTTAACTAAAGTATTTAAGAAAAGTGGGGTTAAAGTTAACACATCTCATAAAGTTTCATCCATAGAACGAAAAGGAGATTCAGTTTTTATAGTTGCTGAAAATAAGAAGGGAGAAAGTGAAACCTTTGAAGGTGACTATTGTTTAATTTCCATAGGAAGAAGTGCATATACTAAAGGTCTTAATCTTGAAGCCATAGGAGTTTCAACTGATAAATATGGAAGGGTAGAAGTTGATAATAATTTAAAGACTAGTGTTGACAATATATTTGCTATAGGAGATGTGGTCAAAGGTGCTATGCTTGCGCATAAAGCTGAGGAGGAAGGTGTTTATGTTGCAGAATACATAAAAGGACAAAAACCTCATATAAATTATAATTTAATTCCAGGTGTAGTATATACTTGGCCTGAGGTTGCTTCTGTTGGTCAAACAGAAGATGATTTGAAAAATAGTAATAAAAACTATAAAGTGGGACAATTCCCAATGAGAGCTCTTGGAAGAAGTAGGGCTAGTTCTGATTTAGATGGGTTTGTTAAAATATTAGCTGATGCTGAATCAGATGAAATTTTGGGAATTCATATGATTGGAGCCAGATGTGCCGATTTAATTTCTGAGGCAGTCGTTGCTATGGAGTATAGAGCTTCAGCAGAGGATATAGCTAGAATATCCCATGCTCATCCAACTTTTTCTGAGGCAATAAAAGAAGCTGCTTTAGCCGCAACTGAAAATAGGGCAATTCATATATAGCCATTATAATACATACATTTCTATATATTTGTTTTAAACAAATAAAATGCAATCTAAGTTTGAATCTTATCTAAAAGATAACTTTCCTTATTTATTAAAGGAAAGATGTATTATTTGTTGCTCTGGAGGAGTTGATAGTGTTGTTTTGTTTCATTTGATGCTATCGGTGAACAAAAATATTATTGTTGCCCATTGTAATTTTAAATTAAGAGGGGTTGAAAGTGACAAAGATGAAGAATTTGTAATGAGGCTTTGTGAAGAAAATTCTATTAAATTTTATTCAAAATCATTCGACACAAAAAAAATTAAAGAAAATTCAAATAATTCAATCCAAATGATTGCCAGAGATCTTAGGTATCAATTTTTTGATAAAATCTCAAATGAACTTAAAATTAATCACATATTAACAGCTCACCACTTAAATGATTCTTTAGAGAGTTTTATAATTAATATAAGCCGTGGCTCTGGTTTAGATGGTTTGACAGGGGTTCCGGTGGTAAACGGTAAAATTAAAAGACCATTGATTGATTTTGAAAAGAAAGAAATTATTGATTATGCCAAGGATAAAAATTTAAGATGGAGGGAAGATTCTTCAAATAAATTAAATTCTTATTTAAGAAATAAAGTAAGAAATAGTATCATCAATGAGCTCGAAGATTTGGAAGGCAATTTTTTAAAAAATTTTAAGAAAACCATCAAATATTTAAAGATGTCCAATTCCTTAATTTATGAAAGAATTAATCAAATAAAAGCTGATTTATTGAAAAATGAACAAGAAGAAATTAGTTTAAACATAAAAAGTTTGGATGAGGTTAACAAGGAGGCGTTTTTATATTATTTTTTAAGGGATTATGGATTTGTTGATTGGAGTAAAATTATAGATTTGTTAGATGGAGAATCTGGAAAAAAAATATATAGTAAATCCCATGTGTTATTTAAGGAGAAGTCAAAATTGATTTTAAGGGAAATTAAATTAATCAAAAACTTTTCTTGTACGATTAATAATTTAGACACAAAACTACCATTAGAAAATGGTGCTTGCTTGTCTTTCAAGGATGTTAAGGAAGTCGAAAAAGATAATTTCGATATTATAACAGTTGACAAGGGAAGACTGAAACTTCCTTTAAAATTAAGATATTTTAATCATGGGGATTCTTTCAGTCCATTTGGAATGAAAGGGACAAAAAAAGTAGGTAAGTTTTTAAAAGATAATGGTGTAAATGAATTAGATAGATCATCCAAACTAATTCTTGTTAACGGAGATAATAAAATCATTTGGGTTGTAGGTTTGAGGCTTGATAAAAGATTTAGTGTCAAAAAAGATTCTATTAAATTATTGAACATTGAATATCTTAAGTAATATTATTCATCGATTAAAACATATAGGTCCAGGATCTGTAGTGGCAGCAGCATTTATCGGACCTGGAACCATAACTATGTGTTCAATAGCTGGGGCCCAGTTCAAGTACGGATTAATCTGGGCATTGATAGTGTCTATAATTCTCACTATGTTTATTCAATTGACGGCTATTAGAATTGGTTTAACAACCAAAAACACTTTATCCAATTTAATTAAAGATCAGTTTCAGAATGGTTTATTAAAATACATATCTATTTTGCTGATTATTTCAGCAATTTTTATAGGAAACAGCGCGTATGAGGCAGGAAATATTAGTGGTGCTGTTATGGGTTTTGAGCTTCTTTTTGGAGGTGGTTTTCAATTTAATCAGATTAATATATTTAGCATCCTTTCAGGACTATTAGCGCTTCCTTTAATTATTTTTGGTAATAATAAAGTTCTAGAAAAAATACTTATAATTCTTGTTTTAATTATGAGTTTTTCTTTTGTTTTTACTGTTTTTATTGTTGGCATTGATTTTAACTTATTATTCTCATCTTCAAATTTTTTCAGTTTTCCTCCCGATAGTATTTTAACCATTGCTGGGTTAATCGGAACGACGGTTGTGCCATATAATATTTTTCTTCATGTTGCTTTGGTAAATAACAAGTGGAAAAGCAGCAGGGATTTGAAATTTGCAAATTTTGATACAATTGTATCAATTTCGATAGGAGGATTGATTTCATTGTGTATTCTCCTAACAGCTGCAGGCTTAAATAACACAGATATTTTGAATGCTGTTGATTTAGCTAACAACCTTCAACCCCTATATGGTAATTTTTCAAAATATGTTATTGCTATAGGATTACTGTCAGCTGGTTTGACTAGTTCGATTACTGCCCCTATTGCAGCTGCATATGTAGTCTGTGGTTGTTTTGGTTTTTCGACAAATCGTAAATCTAATTTATTTAAGATAATTTCGGTTATTGTTCTTCTAATTGGAGTAATTTTTTCATCAATTGGAATCAGTCCAATTGAAATTATCAAGTTTGCACAGGTTACCAATGGAATACTTCTTCCATTAATTGTTGTCTTTTTATTGTTTTTAGCCAATAATACAAGATTACTTAAAAACAAAATGAATAATACTTTTCAAAACATACTAGGATTAATTGCGATTGCATTTTGTCTATTACTTTGTTACAGAAGTATTGCTAAAGTTTTTATATAATGATAAATGTCAAATTAAATGCCGATTTGGGTGAGGGAGCTAATATTGAAAAGCTAATAATGCCATTTTTATCATCTTGCAGTATTGCTTGTGGTGGGCACACCGGAGATGCTAACTCTATGAGTGAAGCTATTCAAATTGCAGTTGAAAGTAATGTAAAAATTGGAGCTCACCCATCTTACCCAGATAAAGATGGTTTTGGAAGAATACCAATTAGTATTTCAAATAAGGATTTAACAAAATCTTTAATCTCACAAATTAATTCCTTGAAGCAAATTTTAAATGATTTTCAAATTAATTTAGATCATATCAAACCTCATGGCGCACTTTATAATTTAAGCGCAAAAAATTATGATTTAGCAATGCTTTTAATAGAAGTTATAACCCAGAATTATGATGGGGTTTACTTGTATGTTCCATCAGGAAGTTTGATTGAAAAGTTAGCTTTAGAAAATAATGTAAAAACAAAAAAAGAGGTTTTTTTAGATAGAAACTATAATGATGATAATTCTTTGGTTTCTAGGGATAATGAAAATGCAATAATTAAATCATCAAAGCTAATGTTTGACAGAATTGAAAATTTAACAAAAAATGGTTTTTTGCTTTCTGTTTCTGGCAAAAAAATTAATCTACAAGCTGATACTTTTTGTATACACGGAGACAGTCCAAATATTGTTGAATATTTAAATGGATTAAATGATTTATGTGATGGGAAAATATAAAATTAACTTTTTTCATTACAGCCAAAATTCGATTCTTGTAAATTGGCCACAATCGATTTCACCTCATATTTCCTCTGAAATAAACAGTTTCTGTAAAGCTATTTACAATGACGAAAACATAATTGAATTTAGAAAAGGATATTGTTCTTTGTTAATTCAATTTAACTCCAAAAATATCAGCTATAATCGTTTTCGTGTCTATCTAATCAATATTTATGATAACCTAAAAGAAATCAATATTGTAAAACCTTCATTGTGGGAGGTTCCTGTATGTTATGATGATAAATTTTCATCAGATATTAAAGAATTCTCAAAAAAAATTTCTTTATCCAAGGATGAAATTATTCGATTACATAGTTCAAAAATTTACTATCTACATATGTATGGCTTTCTGCCTGGTTTTATGTATTTAGGGGGGTTGGATAGTAAATTACAAATACCAAGAAAAACTATTCCCAGTAGAAGGGTTCTTAAGGGTTCTGTTGCTGTTGGGGGAAGTCAAACAGGAATTTATCCATCTGATTCACCAGGAGGCTGGTATGTGATTGGAAATACACCTATTAATTTGTTTGATGCATCAAATTTAAATCAACCAGTGGCTATTCCTGATTCAAATTATGTGAAATTCACACCAGTTTCAATTGAAGAATATAAATTGATAAAAGATGAAGTGAAAAAATCTGAATATAAGTTTATTAAAAGAGAATTCAATGATTGAGATTTTAGATTCAGGATATCACATAACCATACAGGACAGGGGAAGATTTGGTTTCTCAAAGTTTGGTGTGCCATTATCTGGAAGTATGGACTATCTCTCATCCAATAATGCTAACTCCATAGTTGGTAATACAATTAATGAACCTGTATTTGAAATAGCGATGATGGGTGGAAAGTTTCTTTTTACAGAAGAAGTGGATATTTGTATTTCAGGTGCTATTTTCGAAGTAAAACTAAATAATAATTTAATCGTTAATAACACCATAATTCGGGTTCAAAAAAGAGATGTTTTAAATTTTGGAAAAGCATTGAAAGGATTTAGAATATATTTAGCAATTTCAGGTGGTTTTAAATCAGATTTAATACTTAAAAGTTGTAGTTATTTTGACAATATAACACCCAGTTCTGTGGTAAAAAAAGGGGATAGATTTAATTTATTGAGAAATAAATCAAAAGCATGTAATTTTATTAGTTATCCTGAGCTTATTTTTGAAAATATTATCGAGGTTTCAAAAGGGCCTGAGTTCAATCTGATTAATAGTGATGATATAAAGTTATTGCAAGAGCAGTTTTTTACAGTTTCAAGTAATAATAGAATGGGTTATTTTTTTGAAAATGGATTGAGTGCTAATAGTTTTTCAATTATAACATCACCAGTAATTTCTGGAACTATACAATTAACTCCTTCAGGAAAAATAATAGCCCTAATGAAGGATGGACAAGTAAGCGGAGGTTATCCTAGAATATTACAGATGAATTATAATTCAATAAGTGTTTTATCTCAAAAAAAACAGGGTGATAAGATCAGATTTAAGCTAATAAATCTATCCTAGATATTTCATTATTTTTCTAACTAAACTTAATTTGTTCTTGTAAGGTGCATATCTAAGATTGTTGTCAAACCACATAGATCTTCTAACTATAGATTTTTTGTGAGAAAATAATTCAAAGCTAGTTTTTCCGTGATAAGATCCAATTCCGCTACTCCCAATACCGCCAAAAGGTAATCTCGAATTAGCTAAATGTACAATAGTGTCATTTACAGCTCCACCGCCAAAAGGGTATCTGTTAATTATTAGTTCATTAAATTTTTTATTTTTAGAAAACACATATAATGCAAGTGGATTAGGGTTTTTAATAATTATCTCATCAATATCTTCAATTTTTTCAAAGCTTAAAATAGGTAGTATTGGTCCAAAGATTTCATCTTTCATTATCTCTTCATTCATTTCTGGGCTATCAATTATTGTTGGTGATATATATCTTTTAAACTGATCATATTTGCCTCCGTAGATTAACTTATTTTTATTAATTAGATTAATGAGTCTGTTAAAGTTTTTTTCATTTACAATTGCAGTGAAATCGTCCGTTTTTTCAAGTTCTTTTCCAAATGTTTTTTCTATTCTATTTATTAATTCTTCTATCAATGTCCTTTTAATTGATTTGTGAACAACTAGATAGTCTGGTGCGACACAAGTTTGCCCAGAATTTAAGAATTTACCCCATACAATCCTTTTGCTTGCTAATTCTAGGTCTGTATCGCTATCTATAATTGCTGGGCTTTTGCCACCCAATTCTAGTGTATAGGGTGTTAGTTTCTTTGCGGCTGCCATTGCAACAATTTCTCCTACCTTAACGCTGCCGGTAAAAAATATATAATCCCATTTTTTTTCTAACAATTTTGATGCTGTTTTAGAGTCACCTTCAACAACACGCATAAGTTCTTTGGAAAAAACTTTTTCTACTATTTTTTTAATTAGTCTTGAGGTATTTGGAGTGTGTTCGCTAGGTTTTAGTACAACACTGTTACCAGCTGCGAATGCAGACATTGCTGGAAGTAGCGCAAGCTGAAATGGATAATTCCAAGGAGAAATAACTAAAACTTTCCCATATGGTTCAAATATTATGTAATCCTTTGATGGGAAGTTAATTAGTGCAGGTCTTATTCGTTGTGGTTTTGACCATGACTTTAACTTCTTTATAAATAGTTCAATTTCATTTAATAAAAAACCTATTTCAGTGGCATAGGTTTCAAACCTGGGTTTTTTAAGGTCTAGGTCTAAAGCTTCATAAATATTTTCTTCATTTAGATTTATTTCATCTTTCAAACTTTTCAATAGACGTAGTCTATCTTCAACGCTTATCTTAGATTGAGAATTTACAGGCATTGATTGTTTTTCATTTATCATATCAGTGTTCATAATTTCTTATTTAGTAGCATTCCAAATTTTAGTATCTCTAACAGGAGCATCGATTATTATTTTTTTTCCATTAACTGGATGTTCAAAAATAATTTTTTTTGCGTGTAAATCAATCCCTCCGTCATCATTACTTCTGTCATATCCGTATTTTAAATCTCCTTTTATCGGACATCCAATAGCTTTTAGCTGACAACGTATCTGATGATGACGTCCAGTTACTAGTTCAATCTCAATCACAAAATATCTTTCAAGCTTTTTTAAAACCTTATAGTGAAGCACTGCTTTCTTGGCTCTTATTGTTTCTTTTTTGAAGTGTGTTGATTTATTAGTTTTTTCACTTTTCCTTAACCAGTGTATTAAAGTGTCCTCTGGTTTTTCAGGTTTATTTTTTGTAATAGCCCAATAATATTTTTGAACTTCTCCCTCTTTAAATATTTTGTTTAGCCTGGATAGAGATTTTGAAGTTTTAGCAAACAACACTACTCCAGATGTTGGTCTATCCAATCTATGCGGTATTCCAAGGTAAACATTTCCTGGTTTAGAATATTTGGCTTTGAGAAATGATTTTACAATTTCTGAAAGAGGTTTGTCGCCTGTTTTATCTCCTTGAATAATGTCGCCACATCTTTTATTAATTGCTATAATGTGATTATCCTCAAAAAGAACTTGTAGGTTATTTTTATTAGAAATTATTTTTTTCAAATCTAATATTGCTCATTTTCATTTGGAAAGCTGCCAGACTTGATATCATCAGAAAAATTTGAAATAGCATTAATCATGTCATCGTGTAGATTCATATACCTTCTCAAGAATCTTGGATTAAATTCTTTAGTCATTCCAACTAAATCATGAAGAACAAGTACTTGGCCATCAACATGACTTCCTGCTCCAATTCCAATAATGGGAATACTGATTTCTTTTGCTACTTTTTTTGCTAACTTACTTGGCACTTTTTCTAAAACAATTGCAAAACATCCTATTTTTTCAAGTAAATGTGCATCCTCAATCAGTTGGTTAGCTTCTTTATCCTCTTTAGCTCTTACAGTATATGTGCCAAATTTATAAATAGACTGAGGAGTTAGACCTAGATGACCCATTACCGGAATGCCTGCTTTTATAATTCTTTTTATGGAATCTTTAATTTGCTTACCACCTTCTAGTTTTACAGCATGAGACCCGCTTTCCTTCATGATTCTTATTGCTGATTCTAGGGCAGCCTGTGAATCACTTTGATATGTTCCAAAAGGAAGATCAACAACAACTAATGCTCTTTCAACACCTCTAATAACCGATGATGCATGATATATCATTTGATCTAGTGTAATAGGAAGGGTTGTCTCGTGACCCGCCATAATATTACTAGCTGAATCTCCAACCAGAATAACATCAATACCTGCTTTATCAACTATTCCTGCAGATGTAAAGTCATAGGATGTTAACATAGAAATCTTTTCGTTATTGTCCTTCATTTCTTGAAGGGATTTTACGGTTACTCTTTTGTATATTTTCTTGTTCATTAATTCTAATAAAAAAGTAGTTTGTAAATGTAATAAATAATATCATGTGCAAAATATTTTTTCAACTAGTAATTAATTCTAATCTGAAAAAATAAATAAATAAGACATTATGTCACTAAAAACTGACAAAATTGACATAAAAAATAAATGGCATAATGATTGACATTTGTTAATTGAATTTAAAAATTAAAATTATGAGTAAAATAATCGGAATAGATTTAGGTACAACAAATTCTTGTGTTTCAGTAATGGAGGGTAATGAGCCAGTTGTAATACCTAATGCTGAGGGAAAGAGAACAACACCCTCGGTTTTAGCATTTGTTGAAGGTGGTGAAATAAAAGTTGGAGATCCTGCGAAAAGACAAGCAGTGACAAATCCTACCAAAACTGTTTATTCTGTTAAAAGATTTATGGGAAATAAGTTTTCTGAGTCTAAAAAAGAAACAGGTAGAGTACCATATAAAGTTGTAAAAGGGGATAATGACACTCCTAGAGTTGATATTGATGGTAGATTATACACTCCACAAGAATTATCAGCTATGATATTACAAAAAATGAAAAAAACTGCGGAAGACTATTTAGGTACTAATGTTGAGGAGGCTGTCATAACAGTTCCTGCCTATTTTAATGATTCACAGAGACAAGCTACGAAAGAAGCTGGTGAGATTGCAGGACTAAAGGTTAAAAGAATTATTAACGAACCAACATCTGCAGCTCTAGCTTATGGTTTAGATAAAAAAGGTCAGGATCAAAAGATTGTTGTTTTTGATTTCGGTGGAGGAACCCACGATGTATCAATTCTTGAGCTCGGAGATGGAGTTTTTGAAGTTCTATCTACAGATGGTGATACTCATTTGGGTGGTGATGATGTTGATGAAAAAATTATTGATTGGTTAGCTGATGAGTTTAAGAAGGATGAAACTATAGATTTAAGAAAAGACCCTATGTCTTTACAAAGGTTGAAAGAAGCGGCTGAAAAAGCTAAAATTGAATTATCATCATCAGCTCAAACCGAAATTAATTTGCCTTATATTACGGCTACTGATAGTGGTCCAAAGCACTTGGTTAGAACACTAACTAAATCAAAATTTGATCAATTAATTGATGATTTAGTTAAGAGAACTATTAATCCGTGTAAAACGGCCCTTAAGGCAGCAGGATTGAATAAATCAGATATTGATGAGATTATTTTAGTTGGTGGATCAACAAGAATTCCAGCGGTTCAAGACGCCGTAGAGAAATTCTTTGGTAAAAAACCAAGCAAAGGTGTTAATCCTGACGAAGTTGTTGCAGTTGGTGCAGCGATACAGGGTGGAGTCTTCACCGGTGACGTAAAAGATGTTTTATTATTGGATGTTACTCCTCTGTCCTTAGGTATTGAAACTATGGGTAATGTAATGACAAAATTAATTGAAGCCAATACAACAATACCAACTAAGAAGTCTCAGGTTTTCTCCACAGCAGCTGATAACCAACCTGCAGTTGATATTAGAATTGCACAAGGTGAAAGACCAATGTATCCTGATAATAAGGAGATAGGAAGATTTCAGTTAGCTGATATTCCTCCAGCTCCAAGAGGTGTTCCTCAAATTGAAGTAACCTTTGATATTGATGCAAATGGTATTTTAAATGTTACTGCAAAAGATAAAGCCACAGGAAAAGAGCAAAATATCAGAATTGAAGCTTCTTCAGGTCTAACTGAACAAGAAATTGAAAAAATGAAGAAAGATGCCGAAGCAAATGCCGAAGCTGATGCAAAGGCGAAAGAAACTGTTGATAAGTTAAACAGTGCTGACGCAATGATTTTTCAAACGGAAAAGCAACTTAAAGAGTTTGGTGATAAATTATCAGATGATAAGAAAAAACCAATAGAGGAAGCTTTAGAAGAATTAAAAAAATCATATGAGAGCAAAGATTTAGAAAAAATAGATCCGGCTCTTGAAAAGATCAATGAGGCTTGGAAAGCGGCTAGTGAGGAGATGTATAAAACTCAACAGAATCAACAAGGTGGTCAGGCTGAGCAATCAGCAGACAATAATTCTAACGAAAGTTCAGATAATGTTGAAGATGTAGATTTTGAAGAAGTAAAAGAATAAATTATGTTCTAAAAAATCTAAAAAAAGGGTGCTGTTGACAGCGCCCTTTTTTTGTGTAAATTTGCAAAAAAAATATTTTGTATCAATCTGAAATTTTAGAGGAGATAAATAGAATGAGCTCCAATACATTAATGGAAACTCTAAAAATCACTTTTACCGAAATCGGAGATAATTATGTTGTTTGTAAAATGCCAGTTACATCAGATGTTCATCAACCAGCAGGAATTTTACATGGAGGTGCAACCGCTGCACTTGTTGAGACGGTTGGAAGTTTTGCATCAAGATATTTTATAAAAGATAAAGATTTATCCATACGAGGAATCGAGATATCAACCAATCATGTTAGAAGTGTTAGTGAAGGTTTTGTTTATGCCAAGGCTACGAATGTTCATCTTGGAAGAACAATGCAAATTTGGGAGGTAAGAGTAACCGATGAGGATGAAAATTTGATTTCACTTGGAAAACTAACTACATTAGCAATCAATAAAAAATAAATTATGTACATAAAGCAAGTAATAGAAAATAGAGAATCATGGTGGGGATATATCCTTACAGTTATTTTGATAGTTCCAACAGCAGTATTTTTATTTTCAATTCCTCACGGTATTATTTTAACATCAAAAGCATTTGGTAATGAGGAATTGATGGCTAAAATAGCTTCTGGGGATATGGCTGCTATGATGAGTGTCTTGGAGCCAAATTTAAATTTGTTTCTTATGTTATTACCTTTTGTAGGAATGTTGCTAGCGGTTTTTTTCTCTACAAAGATTATCCATAAAAACAGCATAAGAGAGCTAACTACATCAAGAGAAAAAATCGATTGGAGCAGAGTTTTTTTTGCTTTTGGTTTGTGGGGTTTTATAAGTGCTATAATGATATTTTTAGACTATAATTTTTTCTCTCCTGAAAATTATGAATGGAATCTTAATCTAGTTCCTTTTTTAATTTTATGTGCAATAGTTATTCTTTTATTACCTATTCAAACCTCGGCTGAGGAGTATTTATTTAGAGGTTATTTAATGCAAGGAATAGGAGTAATAAGCGGAAATAGATGGTTACCATTAATATTAACTTCTCTAGCCTTTGGTCTAATGCATTATGCTAATCCTGAGATTGCTAAGTTTGGTAATATCGTTTATGTATTTTATATAGGTTCAGGTCTTTTTGCAGGTATAATGACATTGATGGATGAGGGTATGGAATTAGCCTTGGGATGGCATGCTGCCAATAATATGGTTGCAGCTTTACTTGTAACCGCAGATTGGACAGCACTACAAACTCATTCTATGTTAAAGGATATATCAAACCCTGAGTCAATTCCATTGGGAGAAGTTTTAATACCTGTTCTAATATTTTTTCCGGCTATTTTATTAATTTTTGCTAGAAAATATGAGTGGACAGACTGGCAAGGAAAACTTTTTGGAAAAATCTAAATTTCTTCAAGAGTGAAAGATGATTCATAAAATTTAGCTGCTGCATTTATAACTTCTCTAAATTCTTGATATCGTCCCTTATCGTATCTAAGATTTTTATAAAATTCTTTTATTACAATATAAATTTTATTGTTGTTTAAGTTTGCTTTTGAATTGAATTTAGCTGATATGCTACCATCAACTGAAATAAATTCTTTTGATTTATTTAATTCTTTATAATCTGAAACCCTGTAACCTTTGGGAATTTCAATGTCAATCTCATATTCATAAGAGTTTGGAAAATTTATTTCTATTTCATTTATCCTTTTTTTATCATCAAACAAATTACTTTGTAATCCAATAACTTTTCCAACCTTTACATAAACCAACCCATCTACCTCTTCAACCAGTTCGGTGGTTGTTATCGTTGAGTTTATTTTTAATGGAGTATTAAAGGAATTATTAGAGTTATCAAAATTTTTAATATTATAATTAGTAACCTTCTTATTATTTAAACCACTAATCGTAAAATAATCAATTAAAAAATCTGTTTCTTCATTTTCAGAAAGTGAAACATAGTTTCTATTCATAATTGCCCAATAACCACTAAAAGACCTGTTTTCTTTGATTTTTAATTTCTTTAGATTTTTTGGAATAGATATTTCAATCTTCTTTTTTATTTCACTAAAATTTTTGTCGGATTGCGTGATTTCACTGAAGTAATAATCAAGATTATTATCTATAAATACGCCATAGTTACCTAATAAGTCATCAGGTGCCTCTGAAACTCTATATTCGATTCTGTTAGGACTTATATATTTTTCAGAGCTAGGCAAATAAATGACAAATTCTCTTAATTGATTTGGATCAAATAATTCAGGATCAAATTTTAAAAAATATCTATTACAGCTTATAGCTACTTCATAATCAATTTTTGCAGCTTTTAATAGATTAGTGTATACTTGAATTATACTAAAGTCATTAGAAATTTTATTATCAAATATGTAACTAATTTTATTTAAATTAGGATCATCATCATCAGATATTATAAAATTATTTTTTATGTACTCATCTATTTTATCAGAGATTGATATTTCATTTTCGGGAATCGAGATATTATTTTTTTGGATTTCTTTAAATAAATCAATAGCTATTGGATTTATTGAGCTTGGGAAAAACAGTTCGCTTAAATTTTGAACTAAATTGCTCCAGTATTCTGTTTGTGAAACGTCTTCGCGATTTTCATAACATTGATATGATACTTTAATCTTGTTTGCTATAGGAGTTGAGTATTGTTCATTAGAGGTAGCATCAAGGTTTTTAAAATTGATTATTTTACTCTTCTTACCGTCAATTAAAGTATCTTCTACAAATGAATTGAAAGAATTGTAAATTTTTATGTTAGATTTAAAATCATTTTCAATTAAAATAAATTTTGAGGATAAAATCGGGTAAGACTCTTCAATAATTTTGTTTCCGTTAAAATTAAAATCCCTTTTAACCGTGTAAATAAACTCAACAATGTCCTTCTCTTTAATACCAGGAATTTTATAATAATTATAGTTCTCACTAGATGTAGATTTATCAATCATCTTTTTCATCTCTTCAAAACCATAAGTTGCAGTAGTATCGTCATTTATAATCTTTGATTTAACATCTACAATTTCAGAAACATTTATTTTGGATATAAAAATATCATTATTGGAATCATCTGTTATTTTATTAATTTTTGTTTTCATGTGATGAGTCTCATAAATATATACCTCATCACTAAATTTAGAATTAAAATATTCAACATAATGATTGCTAAATATTCCTAGTAGATCATGTTTAGAAGTTTTGAGATCTCCGGTTTTATCGTCCCAATTTATATTTAAATAACTTTGAGAAAACGAATTAACAGATAAGACAATTAACAAAAATCTTAGAAACAAAAATTTTTTTTCCATAGATGAAACAACATTACTTGTTTGATATTAACTAAATTTACTAGACTTATAAATATACTTTAATAAAAGATTATGAAGAAAATAATTATTTTAATTTTTATGACAACATTTTCATTGAATTCACAAATTTTAAATGAAAAAGAACGTGCATATAAGATAAATCAAATTCTTAAGAATAGATTTGATAATGTGCTTCCTGAATTAATGGATAAAACTGAAATTGACATGTGGATTCTTATTTCGAGAGAATACAATGAGGATCCTGTATTGAGAACAATGTTACCTGCTGAGTGGCTAAATGCACGTAGAAGAACGATTATAGTTTTTTTTAGAGACAAAGTAAACGATTCACTGGACAAACTGGCTGTGGCAAGATATAATTTTGGTGATAATATAATTTCTGCTTGGGATAAAGATAAACAACCAGACCAATGGAAAAGATTAAATGAAATTATTGATGAGAGAAATCCACAAAAAATAGGCTTAAATTATTCTAAGTATTTCAATATAGCTGACGGATTAGACAAAACAGATCATGATGAGTTTATGGCTAATATATCCGAAAAAAATAGGGCAAAGGTTGTTTCAGCTCAAAAATTAGCAACAGCATGGATAGAGACAAGGACTAATGAAGAAATGGAAATTTACAGACAAATAGTTACAATTACTAAAGAAATCATAAATGAGGCATTTTCACTTGACGTTATCCAAATAGGTAAAACAACAACTTCAGATTTAGAGTGGTGGATGCGTCAAAAAGTTACAGATATGGGTCTAAACACATGGTTTCACCCTTCGGTAGATATTCAAAGAAAAAGTGAGGTTAATGGAGATCATTTAAGATCATTTTCTAATAGGCCATCGGAAAATATTATTCAGAAAGGTGATTTGTTACATTGTGACTTTGGAATTACATATTTAAGGCTTAATTCTGATTGTCAACAAATGGCATATGTTCTGGAGGATAATGAAAATGATGTTCCCATTTATTTGAAGGTGGCTTTTGATGACGCTAATCTTCTCCAAGACATACTAACTTCAAATTTTATAGAGGGGAATTCAGGTAATCAAATTTTATTAAATTCCCTTTCAGAAGCAAAAAAAGTAGGATTAAGACCTTCTATTTACACCCATCCACTTGGATCTTATGGACACTCTTCTGGACCAACTATAGGTATGTGGGATGCGCAAGGAGGAGTGGTAGGAACGGGTGATTATCCTTTGAATTTATACACTGTTTATGCTATTGAGTTAAATAATACATCATACATAAAAGAATGGGACCGTGATATTAGAATAATGTTAGAAGAGGCTGGTTTTTTTGGCGAAAATGGCCATATTTATGTTAATGGTAGACAAACAAAAATTAAAATTGTAAACCCGAAATAGTTTATAAATTAAATAATTTATAAATTGCAAATCACTTATTAAAGATGAAAAAAGTTTCACTGTTTATTTTATTATTTTATAGTTCAAATATTTTTGCTCAGCAAGTTTATGGAGTTCAAAGAGGCCAAAGAGGATACATACCTCCACCTAAGTATGAAGCATCTGTTTATATTACAACATTAAATGCTTACGAGGAACTTGAAAAAATTCTACCTAAATCTGTAGAGGTTTTTTCTCTTGATGATTTTGAAAAAGAAATTTTTAAGGGACTATTACTTGAAAAATTTGAAAATTATAATAGAATTGTTGAGAATACAGATTCTTCAAAGCAAGCAAGACAGGAAGCTTTAAAACAGTTGGAAATTGATTTTGTAAAATCATTAGCTGTTATTTTAACTCCGGATGAAATTACAACCTTTGTTGATATGGATTTTTCTGGAAAAGAAGAAAAGAAGAAAACAAGAAAAGAAAAAAGAAAGAAAAAAAATGATGAATAAAAATACAGTTTTAGCTTGGGCTACCTTTATAATGATATTTTTTGGATTGGTTTTAATCGCTTTAGGTGTTTTCAAGTATAATGAAATAGCTGGCTGGGGATTCGTTTCAGTGGGTCTTGGTTTCTTTGCAATTGCTTGGGTATTTAATGCTTTAAAAGGAAGGGTTTAATCATTAATCCAAATCATTTTTATATTTGCTCTCAAGTAAGGTGATTTTTTTTCCATTCTTATTTCCTTAAATCCAAAATTTCTGTAAAGGTGGATTGCATTATTTAGTTTTTTATTGGAGTAAAGTATAATTGAACTATAGCTATTAGATTTAGAATAATCAATACATTTTTTTAGTAATTCTTTTCCTATCCCTCTATTTCTGTATTCTGGCTTAACAGCCATTTTGGTTAATTCGAAAACTAATTTGTTTTTTGTTGGCATAAGAGCTACTGTACCAATTATATTTCCTGCGGATTCTGCAAAAAAAATTTTACCACCTTTGTTTATGATATATTTTTTTGAATTTGATAAAACTTCGTAATCATATTCTTCAACTTGAAAAAAATATTCTAACCACTCAATATTCAAATCAAAAAAGTCCTTTTCAAAATTATCTTGAAAATTTATAATATTTATTTCCATCTTCTCTAATATTACTTAATATTAATATCTTTAGAAAAGATTACAAAGTTATAATGAAAAAAATAGTTGAATGTGTTCCGAATATCTCTGAAGGAAATGATCAATCTGTCATAAATAAAATAGTTGAAACCGTAGAAAAATATCCAGGAATTAAACTATTAAACGTCGATTCGGGAAAAGCTACTAATAGAACTGTTATAACATTTGTTGGAGATGCAGAAATTATTGTTGATGCAGCATTTAAATTAATTTCTAAATCCAAAGAGCTAATTGATATGAGAAAGCACTTTGGCGAGCACCCAAGAATGGGTGCTGTTGATGTTTGTCCATTAATACCAATTTCAGGGATTTCTATGGATGAAACAGTAGATTTAGCACACAATCTGTCCGAAAGAATTGGTAATGAGCTATCAATTCCTGTCTATTGCTATGAATATGCTGCGAAAGAGGATAAAAGAAAAAATTTAGCTAAATGTAGAGCAGGAGAATATGAGGGCTTAGAAAATAAATTTAAAGACAGTTTATGGAAACCTGACTATGGTCCATCTAAATTTAATGATGAAGTAAAAAAATCAGGGGCTACAGCAGTCAGTGCTAGGGACTTTTTAGTTGCTTACAATGTTAATTTAAACACAACCTCTACCAGAAGAGCTAATGCGGTTGCTTTTGATTTAAGAGAAGCTGGAAGGATTAAAAGAGAAGGAGATAAGCTGACTGGTAAAATAATTAAGGACAAAAAAGGGAACCCAAAAAGAACTCCAGGTTATTTTAAGAATTTGAAAGGAATCGGTTGGTTTATTGATGAATATAGAATTGCACAAATTTCCTATAACATTACAAATATAAACACCACACCCTTACATGAGGTTTTTGATAAAACATGTGAAAGGTCTCAAATCAGAGGAATGAGAGTTACTGGCTCTGAATTGATAGGTTTAGTTCCAAAAAAAGTACTAATTGAAGCTGGTAAATATTTTTTGACCAAGCAAAAAAGATCAAATGCAATACCAGATAATGAAATAATTCATATTGCTGTAAAGTCCCTAGGATTGGATGAGCTAGCACCTTTTGACCCAAAGTCAAGAATTATAGAATATATGATTGATGAAAAAAACAGGGACTTATCAAAAAAATCATTAATTGATTTTGCTAATATTACTTCTAGTGAATCTCCTGCACCTGGAGGTGGTTCGATTTCAGCTTATTCTGGAGCCCTTGCTGCTTCTTTAGCTGTAATGGTTGCAAATTTATCTGCCCATAAAAGAGGTTGGGATGATAAATGGGAATTCTTTTCAAAGATTGGTGAAAAAGGAATGAAAATACAATCTCAGCTTATTGATTTAGTTGATGAAGATACAGAAGCTTTTAATTCAATAATGCATGCCTATTCATTACCAAAAGATACTGATGAGGAAAAACAAATAAGATTTAAGCACATTCAAAACGCAACTAAAAATGCAATCGAAGTTCCTTTTAAAATAATGGAGGTTTCCTATAAATCAATAGAAATTATCAAAAAAATGGCTATGAAAGGAAATCCTAATTCAATTACAGATGTCGGAGTTGCTATGCACTGTGCTAAAGCTGCAATTAATGGTGGTTTTTTAAATGTTAGGATTAATTGTAACGACCTTGATGACAAGGGTTTTGTTAAGAAAATTTTATCCAAAGGGAATAAAATTATAGAGAAAACTAATTTAGAAGAAACTAAAATTTTAGCAATTGTTGATGCAGTTTTATCTAGCTAATTTCCTCTCCTTTAATCAAGACTTTTTCAATTAAACTATCTCCAAAATAATAAGGCAAATCATCAATTGAATCAATTTTTTCAGTGATTAATAAGTTAGCAATTTTGCCTTTAGTAATCGATCCTGTTTTATCTGAAAGACCCATAGCATAAGCCCCGTTAATTGTTGCAGCATTAATTGCTTGCTGTGTGGTCAACTTTAATTTATTGCAAGCTAATGATAATATAAAATTCATATTTCCCGTTGGACATGAGCCTGGATTAAAATCACTTGCCAACGCAAACGGAATACCGCTTGATAATAAATCTTTTGCATTTGCATAATCAATTCCTAAAAAAAACGAACATCCTGGTAATAATACAGGCATCGTATTGCTATTTTTTAGAGAGTTTATGTCATCTCGAGTCATAACTTCTAGATGATCTACACTTAAAACCCCACACTCAACACCAGCCTTAATTCCACCAATAGAGTTGAATTGATTTGTATGTATTTTTACTCTGATATCTAGCTCGTTTGCCCTTTTGCAAAGCGACATTGTATCATCAGCTGAAAAATAGTTTTCTTCACAAAAAATATCTACATAGTCAACTAATTTTTTATCAACAAAATCAGGAAGCATTTTATTAATTACAAGATTAAAGTATTCTTCTTTTTTATAATTTTTTGGAACAGCATGAGCTCCAAGGAATGTTGATTTTATCTCAATTGGTAAAGATTTTTTAAGTCTACTAATAACTTCAAGCATTTTTAATTCAGAATCGTAACTTAATCCATATCCAGATTTTATTTCTAATGCTCCAGTTCCTTGACAAATTAATGATTTGATCCTTTTTTTTGACTCTTCATACAAATCATCTGATGAAATAGAATTAATTTGATTAGATGATTTTAAGATTCCTCCGCCATTTTTTGCTATATATTCATAAGTAGCACCTTTTATTCTTTGCATATATTCATCAGACCTATTTCCGGTGAATACAGAGTGTGAATGAGAATCACACCAAGCAGGTAAAACAATTTTGTCTTTTGCATTTATTGTTTCTAAATCCCCAAAATTTGGTATTTCGGACATTTTTCCAAAGTCGGCAATAACTCCATTTTTTATAAATAAGAATGCGTCTGAAATTGAAGGTAATTCACTCATTCTCTCTGCTTTCACAAACGAAATATCTTTTCCTCTGACCTGTGTAAGTTGTTTTATATTAATAATTAACTTAGACATAACGTGTATACTATATCATACTTTTTGGATCTACTAGCTCATCGTATTCTTCAGCAGTTAAGTATCCCGATTTAATGGCTTCTTCCCTAAGAGTTGTATCATTTTTATATGCATTGTTAGCAATCTCAGCAGCTTTATAATACCCGATTCTAGGATTCAATGCAGTCACTAGCATTAATGAATTATCTAATTTATCCTTAATTGACTTCAAATTAGGAATAATTCCCTTAATGCAATTTGAATTAAAACTATTAACAGCATCAGCAATCAATTTTGATGAATTGATAAAATTATAAATAATAACAGGTTTAAAAACATTAAGCTGAAAATGACCTTGGCTAGCTGAAAAAGTAATCGTAGTATCATTTCCGATAACTTGACTACAAACCATTGACATTGCCTCACATTGGGTTGGATTAACTTTTCCAGGCATTATTGAGCTTCCTGGCTCATTGGTAGGTAATATTATTTCACTAATTCCGCTTCTGGGTCCAGATGAAAGCAATCTGATATCATTAGAAATTTTATTTAGAGCAACAGCGATTTTTTTTAATGATCCATGACAATCAACCAATGAATCATTCGAAGACAATGCCTCAAACTTATTTTCTGCTGACACAAAGGGGTAATTTGTTTCTTTAGAAATTATTTCAGCTACTTTTTGTGAATAACCTTCGGGTGTGTTTAATCCTGTTCCTACTGCAGTGCCACCAAGTGCGATTTCTAAAATAAATTTTAGTGAGTTTTCTAAACTAATCATACTATTTTCAATTTGTTTGGAAAATGCTGAAAATTCTTGACCTAATGTGATAGGGGTGGCATCCATCATATGAGTTCTACCAATTTTTACAATATCTTTAAATTCTTCAGATTTTTTATCAAGAGAAATTTTTAAATTTCTGAGAGCGGGTAAAGTATTTGTTAAAACTATTTTGTAGGCAGCCAAATGCATAGCTGTTGGAAAAGTATCATTTGATGATTGAGATTTATTTACATCATCATTTGCTTTAACATATTTTTCGTCATTTAAATCTTTTTTTAGCAGTTGTTGAGATCTATTTGAAATAACCTCATTGACGTTCATATTTGTCTGAGTGCCTGAACCTGTTTGCCATACAACTAAAGGAAATTGATCATTATGCTTTCCATCTATTATTTCATCACAAACAGTTGAAATTAGTTCCATTTTATCTTTGGATAGTACTCCTAATGAGTGATTAGTTTTGGCAGCTGCCTTTTTAATAATGGCATAGGAGTGAATTATTTCAATTGGCATTGATGCCTCAGGCCCAATTTTAAAGTTATTTCTCGATCTTTCCGTTTGAGCACCCCAAAGTTTATCAGCAGGAACTTTAACCTCACCAAGTGTATCTTTTTCAATTCTGTATTCCATGGTTAGCAATTATTATACAAATTTACACATTAAATACAACTAAACACAAATTGTGTCATTATAGAACTTTATCATGAAAGAATGTTAAAAATTATTTTAATTAAATATTACGTAGAATGATTCTATGCTTTATATTTGTTACAACATGATTTAACTATGTTTGAGTTTGACCAATATTTAGGTTTTTTAGCTTTTCTAACTATTTTGACAATAGGTTTTTGGTTATTTTTTGTGTTACTGCTTTTTGTTATTCCATATTGGGTTTTTGGTGCTTTAAAGGAGAGAATTGAAGAATTTATTCAAGAAAGAAAAAATAAATAATAGTTTAAGAGCCAAAACCTCCCTCATCGAATCCTGCATTTCTCATTTGTCTTCTATTTTGATTTTTCTTTTGGTTAAACCTATAAGTAAAATTTAGTGTTGCAGATCTTTGACTCCATCTGAATTCAAAGTCATTGTAAAAGTTTTCATTGAACGTTTCGTTTCTCCATCCTCTTTGGTCCAATAAATCTTTAATATTTAAGGTTAATGTGGCCTTTTCTTTAAATAATTCTTTACTGAATGCCAAGTCAATTGAAAAATCACCATCACTTTTACTGACAGCTGTTTCGTTAGGCCCTCTAAGATTCATTCTTGTCTGCCAATCAATTTTACCAGGCAAAGTAAGTTTGTTGTTAAGTCTAAAACTCCAACTAACATTTTCATTATCATATACGATATCATTGTAAGTGCCTTCTACTTTGTTCTGAAACAAATTAAAGTTCGTATTAATGTTCCAATTTCTTCCCTTTCTGTATGAAAGGTTTAATTCAAATCCGAATCTTTCATTCGTAGACAAATTAATTGGCATTCTTACAACGATAGGCACATTAACTCCATTAATCTCTGCATATTCACCCGTTTCTTCAATAATTGTGTTTATTGAATTGGTTGATTTTTGAAAATAAGCTGATGTATTAACGGTAAATGAAGATTTATATTTTTTTATGTATCCAAAATCAATATTATTTGAGTATGTTGGATCTAAATACGGATTACCCTGCCAAATTAGTATTGGACTTATTTTAGTAGGAAAAGGATTAACAAATCTTGACCAAGGTCTTCGAATTCTTCTATTATATCCAAAAGTTAAAGTTTCTTCCTCAGTTATCTCTAAACCAAAGTTAAATGTAGGAAATAAGCCAGTATCATTAATTTCAGTGTAATCTTGAATGGTAAGCTGATTCACATTTTTAAGTGTATTCTCAACCCTTAATCCCAGAAGAAAAGAATATTTGTCTTCAACTTTAACCCCATACTGAGTATATGCGGCACTGATTCTTTCTTTGTATTGAAATATGTTACTTTGGTCAAGATCCTCGACAAGAATATTGCCAACATTATCAAAAACTTTGTAATCAGTTATATCATCTTCACTTTCTATTCTTATTCCAGCTTCAAATTGACGGTTTTCTCCAATAGGTAACACATAATCAGAGCGAATGAAAAATGATTCAGATTGAATATTTTCATCTACACTTTCACTTGCAACACCGTTTTCATCAATTAATGAATTCTCCCATTCTTTTGAATTTTCATATTGCAAATCAATAGTGATTAATTGACCTTTGTCGTCTAATTTTTTTTCAAAATTTAAATTGTATTCACGATTATTATCGATATCATCCTCAAAATCATTTTGGGTTATTGTATTTAGAATGTTAGAATTGGAGTCCAATTCTCTGATGGTATTTGATTCTAAATTATCTGAACCGTAATTGTTGTAAAAGAAAGAACCTAAAAGTGATGTATTATCATCAATATACCATTCAAAACCATTATTTATAAAATAACCATTACTTACCCTTTCTCTAATTCTATCTTCACTGAAAAAAGTACTAGGCTCTGAGCCGTTGAAATATTCCGTAATACCACTAGAGCTACCAGGTCTGATTCTATCATATAGACTTGAAGAATTAAAGAAATTGATTTTGCCATTTCTATAATTTATGTTAGATGATATAGAACTTGATTTAGGTTCACCAATATTTGCGCTTAGTGAACCATTTAATCCAAGTTTTTTTGACTTTCTAAGTATTATATTAATAATACCACCGCTTCCTTCAGCCTCATATCTTGCTGAAGGAGATGTAATAACTTCTACTTTTTCTATGGCATCAGCAGGTAATTCTTTTATAAATGATGAATTTATACCTACTAATCTAGACGGTTTTCCATTTATAAGGATTCTAGCCGCATCATTACCTCTTAGAAGTATATTTCCGTCAATATCAGTTGAAACAGACGGGATATTGTCTAACACATCGGTTCCTGTGCCGCCTCTCACTGTTAAATCCTTACCGACTGTGTATATTTTTTTATCTAATCGAATCTCAACAGTTGTTTCCTCAGCAATAATTTCAACTTCATCTAGTGACTCATAATCTAGTTCTAGTTTTATTTTACCTAGGTTTAAATTGTTATCAAGCTCAACCTCATTCAAGATTAAATTTTTAAATGAAATGTATTCGATTAAAATATTGTATTTTCCAGCTTGAGCAGGAATAGAAAATTTACCAAAACCATCGCTGATCCCTCCTGTAACAATATCATTGTTTTCAGTATTTAATAATGTAATTGTAGCATATTCCAAAAGTTCATCGTTGTCAATACTGGAGATAACACCAGAGATGATAAATTCTTTTGGTTGACTAGAGTTATATGATTGGGAAAAGTTAAAGTTAAAAGTTAGAAAAGTTATTGAAATTAGTAGGTGCTTTATCATAGTTTGTTAGTTTCGTCTACAAAACAATCAAAACTTATGCCAGCATCTTCTTAATTAAAAGTTAATTAAAAGTTAAAGCTCAAATCAATTTATCTATATTTTCTTTGGGTCTACCAATTACAGCTCTATTTTTTGATTCAATAATTGGTCTTTCCATCAATTTTGGTTCAGTGCAAAGTAAATTGATAATTTGACTTTCGGTAAGTTCTTTATTTTTAAATTTTTCTTTCCATATTTTTTCGTTTTTCCTGATTAATTGTATAGCTGTAATATTTAATTTATTTAGTAATAATTTCATTTTAGTTTCAGAAATTTCTTCTTTTAAATATTCGACAATTTCAAATAAAACTCCTTTTTCAATTAAATACTGAACTCCTTCTCTTGATTTTCTGCATCTTGGATTATGATAAATTTTCATTTTATTAATTGTTATGATTGGAATTAAACATTAAAAATGATTTTAAAAATTCATTAAGATTTCCGTCTAAGACAGATTCAATATTTCCTGTCTCAGTTCCAGTTCTCAAATCTTTTATAAGCTTATAAGGGTGAAGAACATAATTCCTTATTTGACTTCCCCACTCAATTTTCTTTTTTTCAGACTCTATCTCTGATCTTTTTTCATTTTTCTTCTTTAATTCTATTTCATAAAGCTGTGATTTTAGCATTTGCATTGCCCTAATCTTATTATCTAATTGAGATCTAGTTTCAGAACATGTTATCTGAATTCCGGTAGGTTTGTGGGTCAGCTGAACTTTGGTTTCTATCTTGTTAACACTTTGTCCTCCAGCTCCACTAGATCGTGAAGTATTTATTTCAATATCAGATTGATTGATTTCTATATTAATAGAATCATCAACTAATGGGTAGACATAGACCGATGCAAAACTGGTGTGTCTTTTTGCATTAGAATCAAATGGGGATATTCTAACTAGTCTATGGACACCATTTTCACCTCTTAACCATCCAAATGCATATTCTCCTTCAAATTTTAGAGTAACTGTTTTGATTCCAGCAGATTCACCATCTTGTTCATTTAGTTTTGATACTTTAAAATCATTTTTTTCTCCAAACATTACATACATTCTCATTAACATCTGAGCCCAATCACAACTTTCTGTGCCACCAGCACCTGCGGTAACCTGTAGTACAGCATCCATGTTATCTGATTCATCTGATAACATGGTTTTAAACTCAAGTTCTTTTAAGAATTCTTCTGCCGAATTAAATTGATTCAATAATTCTTCATCGCTACACTCATCATTTTTATTAAAGTCAAATAAAATCTCTAAATCAGAAATATTTTCACTTGATTTAGTAATGTTATCAATCCAGTTTTTTAGGAATTTAATTTTTTTAAGAACTATTTGAGCTTTTGAAGAATCATCCCAAAAATCAGGTTTGAGTGTTTTGTTTTCTTCAATTTTCAGAGATGATTTTTTATTATCAAAGTCAAAGATACCCCCTTAACGCATCCAGGCGATTTCTAAGTGATTGTATTTGTTCTTGGGTTATCACGTGGTAAAATTAATACTAATTAAACAAGATTAGAATATTTTTATTAAAAATTTATATTGTGTAGATTTAGTAAAAATTTAAAAAGATGTATAAAGTAAAACTCACATTCGCTTTTTTTATCCTTGCTATTACTTTTTCATTTTCAAAGCCAAATGGATTAGATAAATTCAAAGGATTTTTTAATTTTTCCTATGATGAATCTAAGGATAAAATCTTCCTTGAAGTTGATAAGCTAGATTATGAGTTTCTTTATATTGGATCACTTGCCTCAGGTGTTGGTTCAAATGATATAGGTTTAGATAGAGGTCAACTAGGATTAGAAAAGTTGGTAAAATTTGTAAAAAAGGGTAATAAATTATTACTCATTGAGCCTAACTTAAACTACAGAGCTCAAACTGAAAATTCCAGTGAGAAAAAGAGTGTCGAACAAGCTTTTGCTAAAAGCGTCATATTTGGATTTGAAATAATCGAATCAAAGAAACACTATTATCTGATAGACTTTACCCCTTTTTTGTTGTATGATAGACATGGGGTGTCAAAAAGACTTAGAGATTTAAAACAAGGCTCATACAAAGTTGATAAATCCAAAAGTGCTATTGAAATTTTTAATACAAAAGCTTTTCCTGAAAATGTCGAATTTGAAGCTATGTTAACTTTTTCAGGGGAGGCAAAGGGAAGCATGATAAGAAGTGTTGCTCCGGACCCTGACAATATATCAGTTGTTCAACATCACTCTTTTATAAAACTTCCTGACGACAATTATAAACCAAGAAAATTTGATCCTAGAAGTGGTGCTATATCAATTTCATTTATGGACTATTCAACTCCGATTGACAAGCCAATCACAAAAAAATTTGTCATTAGACATAGATTAGAAAAGAAAAATCCAGAACTAGAAATTTCTGAAGCAGTTGAACCAATTATTTATTATTTAGATCCTGGTACACCTGAGCCAGTTAAGAGTGCTTTATTAGAGGGAGGAAGATGGTGGAATCAGGCATATGAATCTATTGGCTTTAAAGATGCTTTCCAGGTTAAAATGCTTCCTGAAGGCGCAGATCCATTAGATTGCAGGTATAATGTTATTCAATGGGTTCATCGCTCTACAAGAGGTTGGAGTTATGGTGCTAGTGTAGTTGATCCAAGAACTGGTGAGATTATTAAAGGCCACGTAAGTTTAGGTAGTCTTCGAATTAGGCAGGATTATATGATAGCTCAGGCATTAACAAAAGAACCATTCGCTTCTGAAAATAATAATAATAAAATGATGGAATTAGCTGTGGCGAGAATAAGACAGTTGAGTGCTCATGAGATAGGCCATACAATTGGGTTCGCTCATAATTTTGCAGCAAGTACAAATGACAGAGCTTCTGTAATGGATTATCCTCATCCGTTGGTAAATTTAATTGATGATAAAATTGTTTTTGACGATGCTTATGATACTGGAATTGGAGATTGGGATAAAGTTACTGTTGCTTATAGCTACAGTGATTTTAGACCGAATCAAAATGAGGATTTTGAATTAAATAAAATATTAGAAAATTCAACCAGTGATGGTTTAAGGTTTATTAGTGATTACGATGCAAGATCAATTGACGGTTCCCATGCATATGCTCACTTGTGGGATAATGGAGAAACCGCATATTCTGGACTAGATAAAGTGATAGAAATTAGAAAAAAGGCAATTGAAAATTTTTCAGAGTATAATGTTCCAGAGGGTACACCAAACTCAGTTTTGGAGGACGTTTTTGTTCCGTTGTACTTTTTTCACAGATATCAGACTGAAGCTACTGTAAAGTTAATTGGAGGTATGGATTACAATTACTCTTTGGTTGGAGATAATCAGCAGGACTTCTTCTACATTGAAAGAGTCAATCAATTAAAAGCTTTAAATTCATTATTGAGAACATTAGATCCTGATTTCTTAGCAATTCCTAAGGAAAAATTACAATTGTTCCCCCCCAGGGCATTTGGATTTCCAAGAACCAGAGAATCATTTAAGTCTAACCTAGGAGTTGCATTTGATCCTTTTTCAGTTGCAGAAACATCAGCTGAGATGACTTTAAGTTTAATTTTAAGACCCAAAAGACTAAATCGATTAATATTACAGCATTCATTAGATAATTCAAATCTTAGTCTTGATGAACTATATGATTTGATTTCAAAGAAAACAATTTTTCAGAACTCTTCTGACATAACTGAATTGAATGATTCCTATCAAGAGGAAATTCAACATATAGTCAATACTACTTTTTTAAAGAATATTTTTAATGTTGTTAATAGTTCAAGTAGCTATTCTCGTTTAAAAAGTATAAGTAATGAATTTATCAGAAAAATTTCATCAGAATTATCATCAAAAAGTAGAAAGGATGATAAACTTTCCAAATATTATAATTATTATCTTGAGATGATAAGTAATTTTCATAAAGATCCTAAAGAATACGAGATTATTGATTCGTTAAAAATACCTGACGGTTCCCCGATTGGAACAGAAAATTGCAGCCATTCCCGATAAAATGATAGATTTAAGAAGCGATACGATAACGAAACCATGTGATAAAATGCTTGACTTTATGCTCCATGCTAAAGTTGGGGATGATGTGTATGGTGAGGATCCAACGGTATTTGAGCTAGAAAATAAAATTGCTAATTTTTTTGGAATGGAAAGTGCAATGTTTTTTCCGTCTGGAACAATGGCTAATCAAACTGCTGTGAAAATTCACACAAACCCAGGTGATCAGGTTGTTGCTCATGAATATTCCCATGTTTATAACTATGAAGGGGGTGGAGCTTCTTTTAATAGTGGGGTGTCCTTTAAACTTCTTTCTGGAAATAAAGGTATGTTTAATTCAGATCAGTTAAAACATGCAATAAACCCAAAGAATTTTTATCACTCACCATTAACAAAACTAGTTTCATTGGAAAATACAACAAATAAAGGTGGAGGTCATTGTTGGGATATCAAACATTTTGAGGAAATAAAAAAAATATGTGATGAAAATGAACTTGGATTACACATGGATGGTGCAAGGGTGTGGAATTCAATAGTTGCTCAAGATGATAATCCTAAGTTGTATGGAGATTATTTTGATACCATTTCTGTTTGTTTAAGTAAAGGTTTAGGTTGTCCGGTAGGTTCTTTGTTAGTGGGTAGAAAAAAATTTATAGACAAGGCACTCAGGGTTAGAAAAATCTTTGGTGGAGGAATGCGTCAGGCAGGCTATTTAGCAGCTGCAGGGCTATATGCTCTTGAAAACAATTTACAAAGATTATCTGTTGATCACCAAAGAGCTGAAGAGATTGCATCAGGTTTCTCATCAAAGGATTATATTAAGAGTGTTAATGATATAGAAACAAATATCATAATATTAGAGCTTGATGATTCTATAGAAAAGCAAACAATTATAGACTATTTTTCTGAAAAAGAAATATTATTTGATTGGAATTCTATGGGATTCAAAAAGATAAGAATCGTAACACATCTGAACTATAGCGAACATGATCATAAATATTTGCTTAAAGTTATCCAAAACTTATAGCAGATAATTTAAAAATAATCTCAAAAACACTTATTTTTGTAATGCTCTTAAACAATTGTTTTTTCATTTATGAAAAAAAATAAAAATGTTGTCAATAATTTACTGGAGCTTGTGGGGAATACACCTATGGTAAAAATAGATAATTTAACCAAAGGTTATCCGGGTATTTACCTTGCTAAGCTTGAATCGGCTAATCCAGGTCATTCTTCAAAGGATAGAATTGCTTTACATATTGTTGAGAGTGCTGAAAAAAAAGGTCTTTTAAAACCAGGTGATACTATTATTGAAACCACATCAGGAAATACTGGATTTAGCCTTTCTATGGTCTCATTAATCAAAGGGTACAAATGTATTTTAGCTGTATCTTCTAAATCATCAACTGATAAGATTGATATGCTAAAGGCAATGGGTGCAAAAGTGTATGTGTGTCCTGCAAATGTACCTGCTGATGATCCGAGGTCATATTATGAGGTTGCAAAAAGGCTTCACAATGAAATTAAAGGGTCAATTTACATCAATCAATATTTTAATGATTTAAACGCTGACGCACATTACACGTCAACAGGACCTGAGATTTGGAATCAAACGGATGGTAATATTACCCATTTAATAGTATGCAGTGGCACCGGCGGAACAATATCAGGAACAGCTAGGTATTTAAAAGAAAAAAATCCAAATATTAAAGTTATTGGGGTTGATGCGTATGGGTCAGTTCTTAAGAAATATCATGAAACTGGAGAGTTTGATGAAAATGAAATATACCCATACAGAATAGAAGGCCTTGGAAAAAATCTAATACCATCTGTAACTGATTTTAAAATAATAGATAGATATGTAAAGGTTACTGATCAAGATAGTGCACACTCCGCAAGACAACTTGTTAAATATGAAGGTATTTTCGTGGGTTATACTAGTGGTGCAGCCTTTCAAGCGGTTAAGCAACTTAATGATGAAAAAGAATTTAATAAGTTAGATGTTGTTGTTGTAATTTTTCCTGATCATGGCTCAAGGTATTTAAGTAAAATTTATAGTGATAAATGGATGGAAAATCAAGGATTTTTTGATTCAAAACATGAAATTAATAGTAACGACATACAATACATAAGAAAATAATGGGAGACTTATTTGATAGAATGCGTAAGGACAAAGGGCCGCTAGGAAAATGGGCTGATATTGCTGAAGGATATTTTGCTTTTCCTAAACTTCAAGGTCCAATTTCAAATAGAATGAACTTTAACGGAAAAGAAGTAATTACTTGGAGTGTTAATGACTATTTGGGATTAGCAAATGATCCAGAAGTAAGAAGAGTTGACGCAGAAGCAGCTGATAAGTATGGTTCAGCCTATCCAATGGGTGCTAGATTAATGTCAGGTCATACAGATTTGCATGAAAAACTTCAAAATCAGTTGGCTGAGTTTGTTAATAAAGAATCAGCATATGTATTAAATTTTGGATATCAGGGTATATTATCAACTATTGACTCTTTGGTTAGTAAAAACGATGTTATTGTTTATGATATTGATTCTCATGCTTGTATTGTCGATGGAGTTCGACTTCATCTTGGAAAAAGGTTTACTTATCAACACAATGATATGGGTAGCCTTGAGAAAAATTTAAATAGAGCAACCAAAATAGTTGAAGAAACTAACGGAGGGATTTTAGTTATTTCAGAGGGTGTTTTTGGAATGAGAGGTGAACAAGGTAAATTAAAGGAAATTGTTGAGCTAAAGAAAAAGTTTAAATTCCGATTACTTGTAGATGATGCTCATGGTTTTGGTACTCTAGGTAAGACAGGAGCTGGAGCTGGTGAGGAGCAAGGAGTACAAGATGAAATTGATGTGTATTTTGCCACATTTGCTAAATCTTTAGCTAGCACAGGAGCATTTATAGCGTCTGAAAAAGAGATTATAGATTTTCTAAAATATAATATGAGATCTCAAGTTTTTGCAAAATCTTTACAAATGCAATTAGTTGAAGGCATTCTAAAGAGACTTGAAATGTTAAGAAATAGACCTGAATTTAAACAAAAGCTTTGGGATAACGTAAATAAACTCCAATCTGGATTAAAGGAAAGAGGTTTTGATATTGGTACAACACAAAGTTGTGTTACTCCTGTTTATTTAAAAGGATCTGTTCCAGAAGCTATGGCATTAGTTAAAGATTTAAGGGAAAACTATAGGATATTTTGCTCCATAGTAGTTTATCCAGTAATTCCAAAGGGTTTAATTTTACTTAGGCTTATCCCGACTGCTTCACACAACTTTGATGATATTCAGGAAACTTTAGAAGCTTTCTCTTCAATAAGGGAAAGATTAGTCACAGGGGTTTATAAAAAACTATCTGAAAGCCTAGGCTAATTGAGGTCAAGCTTATAAGTTGATCTAGTTTTAATTAGTTTTGGATTGAAATTTTTCCATATTTTATCAATTGATATATTATCAGTCAACTCAGGTGTTCGCCTACAAATTTGTATCCCCTTTCCTTTAAGCGTCTGAATAAATGAATTAAATATTATTGCAGTAACTCCAAGTTTCTGATAATTTGGATCAATACCAATTAGATATAAAGTGACATCTTTATTAAATTTCTTAGCCCATAATAGATTTAAAAACCCAAAGGGAAATAATTTTCCATTCATTTTTTGCAAAGCCTTGGCAAAAGAGGGCATTATAATGGCAAAAGCAACAATTTCTTTATTTTCATTTTCAACAAACTTTATATATTCAGGGTTTATAAACTTTATGTATTTTTCTTTCATAAATTCTTTTTGCTCCTGATTTATCTTGACAAATGAAGATAGTTTTGCATATGATTTGTTAAATAGGTCAAACATGTCATTTGTTCTTTTCATTACCTCTCTTGTAGAAGTAAAATGGACTTCATTTAATTTATTTCTAGTTTTTACAACTCTACTCATCTTTTCGTAGTAATCTGTGTCAATTTCCTTGAACATAAATGTTTTTTCATGAAAGTTTTTTTCAGAGGTTAATCCATATTTTTCATAGTGATTTACATAATAACTGTGATTATATGCTGTTATCATCGTTCCGATTATATCAAATCCACTTGTAAGCACACCAACTTTGTCCAAGTTGCTAAAGCCCATTGGACCCTCAATGTATTTAAGTTTATTTTTGCTACCAGACTCTACAACTTTATCTAATAGCACTTTACTTACTTCAAAATCATCAATAAAATCAAACCAGCCAAATCTAATTTTACTGGTTTTTTGTTCTTTTACCTCATACCAGTTAATAATGACTGCTATTCTTCCAACAATTTCATCATTTTTTGATGCCAAATATAATTCAACGTCAGCATTTTTAAGATTTGGATTTAGATCTTTATTGAAACTATTTATTTCCTGTTCAATAATAGGGGGGACCCAATATTTTGAGCCTTTATATAATTCAAATGGAAACATAACAAATTCTCTTAACTCCGAATTGTTAGAAACCTTTATAATATCAATCATTTAGTTTTATTTAAGTTACGTCTATAGCTCAAGCCTAAGCCACCATTAAATATTTGTGGAGTATCTTTAAAGTTTACAGTAGCACTTATATCAATTTGAAGATTATTACTAAATAGATATGCGACTCCTAAATTCATTTTGTTTTCAGCATAAAAATCACTCTTTATTCCATGGGTTTCAATAAATCCAATCATATTTTCATTAAAGGCGTGGGTTAGTGAAATAATATATTCTAAATCATTTTGTAATGAACCAATTCTCTCAAAGATTAAATTCGTAGTAATAACTGACCTATTTGTGATATTACTTTGTGTAAAAATTGCTGCTGATGGACTGATACCACTTAAATTTGAGTCTGTATAGGGGTTGTTCTCGGAATCGAAATTTATACCGATGTATGTAGAAACTGCTGGAATAAGGTTTTTCCATTTAAATTTTTTATTAGCCCAGTAGCTATAAAGATTAGGTTTATCAACTTGTCCTTTTTTTGGGTCATAAACTAGATATTTAGCTCCAATTTTAAATTTCTTAAAGTTTTTTCTGTCAAAACTATTAGAGGGAGAATATCGATTATCTGTAAAATTATCTGCCTGAAATACTCCGTCTATTACTAGCTCTAATTTATCTAATAGAAAACCGTATCTAATTTTAAAGTCTGCTCCAAAGCCTTTAACCTTAAAGTTTAACAATTGATGCTCCTCATTAGTGTAATAAAAACCGTTTTCAATTTGTAGTATATTTTTACCTACAGAGAAAGCACCAGATGAGCTGCCTGGTCTATTTGAATTAATTATTTCAGTATACTGTGAGTAACCGAAGTTAAATTTTAAAATAAAAATAAACAGAAAAGAAACAAAAAGTCTATTCACAATAAAATATATAAAACAAAGATAAATCTAATAAATTAATAAGATATTAACTTTTTTTGAAATCTTATAGTTGTAAATTTGTGCTTAAATTACAGAGATGAAATTTATTTTTTTTCTTATAATATTTTATTTGGTATTTAAGCTAATTTCAAGATTATTCTATTTTTATTTATTCAATAAGGTGTCAAAAAACAACAACAAATACAGAGGAACTGAAGATATAAATAAAAAAGAAGGCGATGTTTCGATTGACAAAATGCCAAAAAAAAATGAATCCAAATCTGATAAGCTTGGCGATTATGTTGACTATGAGGAGATTGACTAATATAGATATTGTTAAACACCTTTCGGTAATTATATTTTTTATAATTACTTCACTCTTATTTTTTTCCCCAGTATTAAAAGGTAAAAAGATTTTACAAAATGACATTGTTCAATATTCTGGAATGTCAAAGGAGCTTAAGGATTTTAGGGATAAAAATGATGAAGAGACCTACTGGGTTAATAATGCATTTTCGGGTATGCCTACTTACCAATTGGGAGCAAAATACCCACATAATTATATCAAACAACTAGATTTGTTAATTAGATTTCTTCCACGTCCCGCAGATTACCTCTTTTTATATTTTTTAGGATTTTATTTTTTAATGTTAAGCCTTAAAGTTGAATACAGACTAGCTGTACTAGGCGCTTTGTCATTTGGCTTATCAACTTATTTAATAATAATTATAGGTGCTGGTCATAATGCAAAAGCTCATGCAATTTCTTATATACCATTTGTTTTAGGATCAATAGTTTATGTTGTTAGAAAGAAGTATTTACTAGGATTTATTCTGACAACAATATTTTTAGGTTTACAATTAACATCAAATCATTTCCAAATGACCTATTACTTGATGTTTATAGTTATTATTATGGCGATATGGTTTATAATTAACTGCATTAAGGAAAAAGATTTTAATCATTTAAAAAGTACGAGTTTTACCTTGTTTGCAGCCCTAATTTTTTCTTTATTATTGAATTCTTCAAATCTTCTCGCTACAATTGAATATTCAGCTGAGTCAACAAGAGGAAATTCATCATCTTTAACCATTAATCCTGATGGTTCTTATAAAGATGATGATTCTACGGGATTGGATCGTGAGTATATCACTCAATGGAGTTATGGTATTTTTGAAAGCTTGAATTTATTTATTCCAAAAATTATGGGCGGAGGATCTTCAGAGAAGCTAGATCAAAATTCTTCATTTTATACGCTTTTAAGGAGTAATGGATATAGCCCAATTGAATCAAATCAAATTATTAAAAATAGCCCTACATATTGGGGTAATCAACCATTTGTTGAAGCTCCAGCATATCTAGGAATAGTTGTATTCTTTTTATTTGTCTTTTCTGTTTTCCTGTATAGAGGAAATCATAGGGGTTGGTTATTAGCATCAATAATTATTTCTCTTCTGTTATCATTCGGAAAAAACTTTGGTTTACTTACAGATTTATTTATCGATTATTTTCCTATTTATGATAAGTTTAGAGCTGTTTCTTCAATTCAAGTTATCCTTGAATTGTGTATCCCAATATTTGCTGTTTTAGGTTTATCTAAACTTATTAGTCAAGAAGTTGAATATAAATCAAAATTTAGAGCACTAAATTACACTGCAATTTTGTTCTTTTCAATTTTGTCAATTTTGTTTTTTTTCAAAGGTTATCTTTCATATTCAGGAGTTTCTGATCAGTACATGGATGATACTATTGTCGAAGCTTTAATTTCAGACAGAAAAAATATTTTCATTGATCAACTACAAAGAACTTTATTTTTTATTTCAACTGCTTATTTAATTATTTTCTTGTATTTGAAATCTAAATTAAGCAAGCAACTATTGATTATATCTTTTGGTATTATTATTTGTTATGATCTTATTTCTTTTTCAAAAAATTATGTAAATGACGAAAATTTTGTTGATCCAGTTTTTGTAGAAAATCCATTTAACAAAGATGATGTTTATCAATCACTCACCCAGGATGAGTCAGATTTTAGAATTCTTGACTTAACAGATAACTCAACCAAGCCAAATTATTACTTTAATTCTGTTAATGGATATCATGCAGCCAAACTTAGGAGATACAACGATTTGATGGAGTTTTACTTAAATAAAACTCATTTAAACACCCTAAGCATGCTAAACACTAAGTATATAATTTTTGAGAAGGAGGGGGTAAAAGAAATTTACCAAAATGATAATGCATCTGGTAGTGCTTGGTTTGTAAAGGAAAATATAAAAGTTTTAAATGATGATCAGGAAATAAAACGTCTTGATTCATTAAATTTTAGAGATGTCTCCGTTTCACAATCATTTTTAAATAAAACTTATAAAAATTCTAAATCAAGTGTGGTCCTATTAGAAAAAAGTTCAGATTACATCAGTTATAATGTTTCAACAGATAATCTGAGTCTTATAATATTTTCTGAAATTTTCTATCCTAAAGGATGGAAATCTTATATTAATGGTAAACAGGTAAAAAATCATAGATTTAATTATACACTAAGGGGTTTAGAAGTGCCGAGTGGTAATCACAAAATAGAATTTATATTTGACCCTAATATCGTTAAGTTAAGCTCAAGAATAAGCTTATTTAGTAGTTTAGGATTTATTTTATTGGTTTTTATACTAGCCTTAAGAAGAAAAAATTGAAAAAGAAGATCTTAATAATTTCTTATCATTGGCCACCTGCAGGTGGTCCAGGAGTGCAGCGGTGGTTAAAATTTGTAAAATATTTACCTGAATTTAACCTGTCTCCAGTCTTATTTGTTCCTAAAAATGCCAATTATCCTATTAATGATAATTCTCTTAAAAGTGAGGTTAGTAATGATTTAGAGATAATTAAGCTTCCTATATTTGAGCTTTCAAATTTTTTTCCTTGGCTAAAATCCTTGAATTCCATTAGATCTGGTAATATTTCAAAAAATAAAAATCAGTCAATATTCCAAAAAATTATTTTTTTTATAAGGGGTAATTTATTTATTCCTGACATGAAAATATTTTGGAAAAGAAATTCTGTTGATTTTTTAGAGAATTATATATCAGAAAATAATATTGAAACCATAGTTACAACTGGTCCTCCTCACAGTCTACATTTGATTGGATTAGAACTTAAGAGAAAACTCAACGTTAAATGGATTTCAGATTTCAGAGATCCATGGGTAAATTTAAATTATTTAAATAGATTTCATCTTTTGCCGTTTGTCAAAAAATATCATAAAAAGCTAAGAGATAAAGTAATAAATAATTCTGATGCGGTAATCGTAACTTCAAAAAGATTAAAAGAATTATATTCTGAAATTAATACAAATATCTTTCAAGTTACCAACGGATATGATTATAATAAACCAGCAATCAAATTAGACAAAAAGTTCTCAATTTCACATGTTGGCTCACTTTATAATGAAAGAAACCCTGAGTTTTTATGGGACATAATAGACGAATTATCAGAAAATATACATGGTTTTAAGAAAGATTTACAAATAAATATTATCGGCAATAGTAATAAAAAAATAAAGCAAGAATTAAGTAAAAGAGAATTTAATAATTGTATTGTTTTTTATGATTATGTTGAACACAAAAAAGCTATTGAATTTATGTGTTCCAGTCAGGTGCTTTTAATGTTGGAAGTTGATGATGAAGAATCATCGTATGCTATTCCTGGAAAATTATTTGATTATTTGAATTCAAATCGTCCAATAATTTCAATTGGTCCTGAACCATCTGAAGTAAGAGAGATTTTATCAAATACTGGTTCAGGAAAGTTTTTTAGTTATAAAGATTATAATTCATTAAAAATTTATATTGAAAAACTATATAACGATTTTCTTGATAACAGAAACAACAACAAGAGAAACAAAAACATTGATATTTACCATAGAAGAAGCCTAACTTCAGAACTTTCCAGAATAATTGAGGAGATTATAAAAAAAAGAAAAGCCCTGTAATTTAGGAAAGATACAGGGCTTAAACTAACTATTCAATAAATTAAACTAACCACTAAGCTTAAAAACAAACTGCGTGCCAAACTTTTAATTCATCACTTTTTTCAGAAAAGTAGCCGTCAATGTTTCTGATTTTATAAACTTATCAAAATCTCCTTGAAAAACAATTTCACCACCTTTGTTGCCGCCATAGGGGCCTAAGTCAATAATATAATCAGAAGCTTTAATGATTTCTAGATTATGTTCAATAATTACAACAGAATTACCTTTGTCAATTAGTTGATTCATAGACTTTAAAAGCTTATTGATATCATCGAAGTGTAGCCCGGTTGTTGGTTCATCAAATAAGAAAAGGCCGTTTTTTGAGGTGGTTTTAACACTTAAAAAATACGCTAGCTTAACCCTTTGTGCTTCACCGCCTGAAAGAGTAGAGGAGCTTTGCCCTAATTTAATGTAGCCAAGACCAACTTTTTGTAAAACACTTAACTTTTCAGATATTTTTATTTCCTCTAATTCATTAAAAAAAATAATTGCATCATCAACGGTTAGATTTAAAATATCTGAAATATTTTTACCATTTATATTTATTTCTAGGATTTCCTTTTTAAATCTGGTTCCATTACAACTCTCGCACGTTAGTCTAACATCAGGCATGAATTGCATTTCAATTGTTTTAACACCCTCACCTTTACAAGCTTCACATCGTCCGCCTTCTACATTAAATGAAAAATGTTTTGGTTTATATCCTCTTATTTTACTTTCTCTATGTGATGAAAAAAGCTTTCTTATTTCATCATATGCTTTTATGTATGTCACCGGATTGGATCTAGATGATTTTCCTATAGCCTTTTGACTAACATATTCAACATAATCTATTTGATCTATGTCACCAGAAATCTTTTCAAATTCACCTGGCTTGACTGAATAATCATTAAGATGATTTAATATACATGGGTATAAAATTTTATTAATTAAAGTACTTTTACCAGAACCAGAAACACCAGAGATAGTAACTAGCTTATTCAAAGGAATTTCTACATTAATATTTTGAAGGTTGTTTTCTCTGCATCCAATGATATTAATCTTAAATTTTGAGCTACGTTTTTTTTTATTTTTTGTAATCTCTAGCTTCCCATTTAAATATTTAGCTGTCAGCGAATTAGATTTAATAATATTCTTAAAATCTCCTTGTGCTACAATTTCACCACCATTTGTTCCTGCATTAGGGCCAATATCGATAATATGATCCGCAGATTTTATAATTTCATCATCATGTTCAACAACTAAAACGGTATTTCCTAAACTTTTTAGTTTCCTAATAATATCAATCAGTTTTTTCGTATCATACGAGTGCAGGCCTATACTAGGCTCGTCTAATACATATAAAGACCCAGTTAAATTACTTCCAATACATGTGGCTAAATTTATTCTCTGACTTTCTCCACCTGAAAGAGTACTTGATTTTCTATTTAAGTTTAAGTATCCTAAACCCAAATTATTTAGACACTCTAATCTATCTTTTATCTCATTTGTAATTCGGTTATTGATATTTATTGTTTTAAAAAATTGCTCAAGATCTTCCATGGGCATATTTATCAAATCAAATATGTTTTTGTTGTTTATTTTCACATAACCTGCTTCTTTATTTAGTCTATTTCCTTTACATGCATTACAAATGGTTTTACCTCTGTATCTTGAAAGTAATACCCTATTTTGAATTTTATATAGTTTGGCTTCTAGTTTTTGAAAAAATTTATTTATTCCGATTATATTTTTATCACCATCCCATAATAATTTTTTTTGTGCATCAGATAATTTGTAATATGGTTTGTGTATAGGAAAATTATAATCAATGGAGTTTTTAATAAATAAGGATTTATATTTTTTTAATTTTTTTCCTCTCCATGGGTAAATTGCATCATCAAATACAGAAAGTGAAGTATCTGGTACAACAAGTTTTTCGTCAATACCGATAATATCTCCGTATCCTTCACATTTTTTACAAGCTCCATGAGGATTATTAAAACTAAAAAAATTAGTATCCGGATTTTTAAATCTTAAACCATCTGCCTCTAAGATTGTGTTATATCGCTTAATTACAGATTTTGTGATATTATTGATAATACATTTACCTTTACCCTCAAAAATCGCCGTTTCAAGAGAATCTGCAACTCTGTTTAAAAATTCCTCTGAATCATTACATATAATTCGATCAATAACAAGAAATAAGTCATTGAAATTTATGATTTCATCAAATTTTATTTCATTTAGTTTAATTATTTCATTATTGTGAAATATCCTGTTATAGCTTTGATTAATTAAAGATTTTATTTTTGGCTGAAAATTTTTTTTATTAATATTTTTTAGCTCTGTAAGAATTAAAATTTTATCTCCTTTAGAGTGTTTTTTTATTTCATCAATTATATTAGAAATTGAATCTTTTTTTACCTCTTTTCCCGAAATTGGCGAGAAGATTTTCCCAAATCTAGAAAATAACAACTTTAAATAATCATATATCTCCGTTTTTGTTCCAACAGTTGATCTGGGATTCGAGGAAGAAATTTTTTGTTCTAAAGCAATAGCTGGGCATAAACCTGTAATCTTGTCTAGCTTAGGTTTTTCGATTCTATCCAAAAATTGTCGAGCATAACTTGAGAGGCTTTCTACATATCTTCTTTGACCCTCAGCATAGATTGTGTCAAATGCAAGTGAGGATTTACCACTACCAGAGATACCAGTTATAACAATAAATTCTTTTTTTGGTATTTCTAAATCAATGTTTTTGAGGTTGTGCATTTTAGCACCCCTTAGTTTTATATAATCCTTTTTGACCTTTGATAAACTCATATATAATTTAACAACAAATATAATGCTAAAGTCTACTATTGATAAGATGAAAATTTAACACTTTTGAATAATATTAAATTAAAATGTATATTTGAGATATAAATTTATTGCCTATAGAAATAACATTACTCTAAAAATTTTAATAAAACTCAGTTTTAATTAATAAGTAATGTTATGAAAAAACCATTAATTGCAGATTCTATACTAGTGTCAAGATATATTTCAGGACACGAAAAATCGTTAGAGATTCTTATAAATCGTCACAAACAAAGGATTTATTCTTTTATTTATTCTAAAGTTTATGACAGGGATTTAACAGAAGATATTTTTCAAGATACTTTCATTAAAGTAATAAGAACATTAAGATTAGGTAATTATAATGAAGAGGGTAAATTTATTTCTTGGGTAATGCGAATTGCACATAATTTGGTCATAGATCACTTTAGAAAAAATTCAAGATTACCAAAGTTTGAAAATTCTCATGATTTCGATATTTTTTCGGTTCTGAAAAATACCGATATTGATATTGAAAATAAAATGATTAAGGATCAAATATTGGGAGAGGTAAAAAAAATTATTGAATTTTTACCTGACGATCAAAAAGAAGTGTTGATTTACAGGTATTACAACGATCTAAGCTTTAGAGAAATATCAGAGAAAACTGGAGTGAGTATTAATACCTCCCTAGGTAGAATGAGATATGCTTTGATTAATCTTAGAAATATAATTAAGAAGAAAAATATAATTTTAACCACCTGATATAATATTCTATTTTTTTTTTCGTTATTTCAAAAAAATAATGAATGGAAAAAAACTACTTTTTTCAAGAGAAAACTTCTCTTGAGCCAAAAAGAAAAACTATTAATTTTATTTTAAATTATTCAAAGTCAATAAAAGTTAAAAAAACAGCTTTAAGTAAGTTTATCTTTGATTTAAACTAATTTATTTAAAATAGATTTTCTTCCTATCTTTTTGGTAATAATATCCTTATTAATGTCCCATCCTCTTGCAGGCGAATATTTTCTTGCATAAAAAATAATCTGCAAATGAAGTTTATTCCATTTTTCTTGCGGAAATATTCTTTTTGCATCTTTTTCTGTTTGTTTTACATTGGATCCATTACTTAATCCCCATCTATACATTAATCTGTGAATATGTGTATCGACTGGAAATGCAGAAAATCCAAAAGCCTGAGACATTACAACACTAGCAGTTTTGTGTCCAACAGCTGGTAAATCTTCTAAATCTTTAAAGGTTTTTGGTACAAGGCCGTTATGTTTTTCAATAATAATTTTGCTTAGTCCATAAATTCCTTTACTCTTCATTGGAGAAAGGCCACAAGGTCTAATTATTTCTTTAATTTCTTCGATTTTTAGATTAATCATATCATAAGGATTGTCTGCTTTTTTAAATAAATTAGGTGTTATTTGATTTACTCTTTCATCTGTGCATTGCGCAGACAATAAAACAGCAATAAGCAAAGTATAAGGGTCCTTGTGTTTTAATGGTACAGGAACTTCAGGAAATAAATTTTCAAGTTCCTTTATTAAGTATTTAACCTTATTTTTTTTATCCAAATTATATTATTTTTACAATCAAATATAGTAATTATGAATATATTGAAAGTAGGTAATAATGCCCCAGATTTTAGTTGTAAAAACCAACATGGCGAGATAATTAGTTTATCTGGAATGATTGGAAAAAAAGTTGTACTTTTTTTCTATCCAAAAGCAAACACACCCGGATGTACTATGGAAGCATGTAATTTAAACGATAACTATAATAGATTCAAATCTGAAGGTTATGAAATTATAGGGGTTTCTTCAGATAGCGAAAAAGCTCAGAAAAATTTTAGTGATAAGTTTAATTTTAACTATAGTTTACTTTGCGATGAGGATAAAAAAATAATCTCATCCTATGGGGCATGGGGGCAAAAAAAAATGTATGGAAAGGAATATATGGGAATTATTAGAAAAACATTTATAATTGATGAATCCGGAAAAATTAAGCAAATAATTGAAAAGGTTAAAACCAAAGAGCACACATCTCAGATCCTAGATTAATAAAGTTATTTTTTATAACCGAAAAAATTAAATTTCTTAATTTTTGAAGCTACTTCTTTCGGGAGAAGAGATTCCCATCCTTTTGAATTTTCTTTGATTTTAGCTAGTACTTCGTGTGAATATATTTTGAGTGAATTTAAATTATATTTATCTAGATCAACAACTTTACCATTAAATTTTAGAAACTTATAAAGCTCCTTCATTCTTGGGTGAACTTTTAAGTTGTCGCTGTTAACTATTTCTTCTTTATCATTAAGCTCAGGATAAAGATAAATCTTCATATTTTTGAAAAACAATTTTCCGAAGGCTTCTAAAATACCACCGCTAAGATGAATGTAGTATTTTGGGTCAAATATTCTAACCAAATTATTTACCCCCATCGTTAAACCAATTTTCTTCTTGGTGTAAAGAGAAAAATATTCGACAAGCCTATAATATTCCTTAAAATTAGTTATCAAGACTGTTTCACCTAAAGAGCCCAAAAGTTTAGCCCTGTCCATAAAGTCTTTTTCGTCTATTTCACCATCTCTTGTCAAGTCCACCATAGTAATTTCAAAAATTACAATGGTATCTTTTTTATCAACATGTCTTTCATTTAAAAACATTTCAAGAGAGTTTAAATACATTTCTTCATTAACTTTTGTAACAGGTCTGAATCTACCTCTTAGAGCTAATATATTTTTTTTGTACAGTGCAGCCGCAGGTAATAAATTATTTCCGTCAGGTCCAAATAAAACAGCATCAGTCATTCCGTTTTTAACCAACTCAAGGCTTAATATTCTGTTATCTACATCTTTAAATATTGGACCCGATAGATTAACAGTATCAATTTCAATTTGATCACTATTTAAATGATCATGTAAATATTTAATTATTTTTTTCGGTGTGTTAAAATGATAAAATGCACTGTGAATAAGATTAGTTCCTAAAATACCTAGAGTTTCTTGTTGTTGACTAGCCGTGTTTTCTTTAAACCTAACATGAAGGATTATTTCATTGTATTTTTGCTTAGGATCAATCTGAAACCTGATTCCAACCCAACCATGTCCATTATATTTTTTTGCAAAATCAACAGTAGCAACCGTGTTAGCATAACAAAAAAACATTTTGTTTGGTTGATTTTTTCTTTTAATTCTTCTTTCAATTAGGGAAGTTTCATGCTTTAGCATTTTTTTTAGCCGATTTTGAGTTACATATCTTTCATCATTTTCAATCCCATAAATATCATCGCTAAAACTTTTATCATAAGCTGACATTGCTTTTGCAATAGTACCTGATGCACCACCAACCCTAAAAAATTGCCTCACAGTCTCCTGACCAGCACCAATTTCAGCAAAAGTTCCGTAAATATTTTCGTTCAGGTTAATTCTTAAAGCTTTTTGCTTTATTGTAGGAATGGCTTCTAAGTGTGAATCACCATTTAAAGACACCTCATTCATTAGGTAGGTTTTTACTATCACAAATGTATTAAATAAGTCTAACTATAAGAAGAAAAAATAGTGTATTTTTGATTGTTATATATATGAAAATAACTTTTTTAGGCACAGGTACTTCACAAGGTATTCCAGTTATTGGAAGCAAGCATCCGGTTTGTCTCAGCGATAATCCAAAAGACAAAAGATTAAGAACATCTGCTTTAATTCAATTTGATAATAAAAATATTGTTATAGACTGTGGACCTGATTTTAGAGCTCAAATGCTCAACTCAGCTTGTGGTAGGGTGGATGCAATATTTTTTACCCATGAGCATAATGATCATGTCTCTGGCTTAGATGATATTAGACCTTTTTATTTTCGTCAAGGTAGTATCCCTATATATGCTGGAATTCGTGTAATAGATGCTTTAAAAAAAAGGTTTGAATATATCTTTAAATCCGAAGGTAATATTCCAGGAACACCCAACGTAAAAATAATCCAAATTCATGATAATTTTATGTTCTTTGAAAATGAGATAATATTATTAAATGCTTTTCATGGAAAATTACCTATTTATGGTTTTAGAATTGGAAATACTGCTTATTTTACAGACGTAAAAACAATTCCTGAAAGCGAATTTAAAAAATTGAATAATTTAGATTTGTTGGTAATAAATGCTTTGAGAAAAGAAGAGCATTATTCTCATTTAAATTTAAATGACGCACTAGACCTTATTACTCGAATACAACCAAAGAGAGCATATTTAACTCATATAAGCCATAAATTAGGATTTCATGATGAAGTCCAAAAAAAGTTGCCTGAAAATGTATTTATAGCCTATGATGGTTTAGAGGTAGAATGCAATTAATTTTTTAATAACCATAGATTCATTTGTTCAAAATTTTCAGAATTAATCCCATGTGCTGATTCAAACTCTAAGTAATTGTGCTTTATGTTTTTTTCTGAAAACCATCTGTCAGATTCTCTACCAACCTCAATTGGAATAACTTGGTCATTGATGCCGTGTGAGCAAAAGAAATTATGATTACTATAATCAAATTTTTCATTAAAATTTATTATCTCGTGTGGAATTTTACCACTTAATCCAACCACTTTTTTATAATTTTCTGGGAAGTTAATTGATAATGCATAAGATATCATGCAGCCTTGACTAAAGCCCAGCAAATAGACTTGATTTAAGCCAAAATTATACTTAATAGATAAATCTTCACCAATGAATCTATTTAGTTCATTCAGAGAATTTTTAGCTTCTTTGTCATTCATTTGTAATTGCATACCATTATTTAAATTAAGAGACCACCAACAATAAGAATTATAGTTCATCTGTATAGGAGCCTGAACTGAAATAATTAAAAAATTTGGATTCATGAATTTTGCAAATGAAAACAAATCATCTTTGTTACTTCCATATCCATGAAACATGATAATCACTTTGTCGTTTTTATCAAAAGATAAAGACTCTTTTAAGTCATAGTCAAAAGAACTACTATTCACTTGAGGTCATTTTTCCGTTTGAAATGGTTCCGTAAACTTTTCCTTTCAAGGATGAGCCTTTAAAT
>CACLPI010000002.1:40000-78418 GCA_902608795.1 uncultured Bacteroidota bacterium | reverse complement strand
GAATAAGCAGTAGACGAGGAAGGTATAGTGGGAGAATTTTATATTTAAATAGTAATGATGAAGAGTCTCTCCCAGATTATTTTAAATATGGCGCAGACTTTCTTTTTAAATACAGGGGATTTTCGGCTCTTGGTGAATACGTAAAGTCAGCTGCAACAGTACCTACTGATATTACTCAAAGAATTAGAAGTTCAAATGGTTCAATAACATCAGATTTCACTCCAGGTGTAGATGGCGATGGCGATATTAATGACATGATTAACTATGTAAAAGGAAGAATGATGTTAGGTGAGGCCTTTAACTTTCAGTTAGGATATTTATTTAAAAATAATTTTTCAATCGACGGAAGGTATACTTACTTGATTGCAGATGAAAATTCTTTTTTAAATAATGCAACTTTTTACAATAGACCAAATTATTATACACTTGGTGTTACGAAGCTGAGCAGAAGAAACTATGGATTTAAAGTGCAGGCTTCAGTAACATACGTTGACGGTAGTTTGGGAATTAATCATGATAACGATTTAAGTACTGACGTGGTATATAATGATGAATTATTATTTAGATTAATTACTACAATTTCTTTTTAAAAAACTATGCTAAAAAAATTAATTTCTTACATATTAATTTTCAACTTTATGGTAGTTAGTGCTCAGCTTAATCAAGAGCCAAAAAAAATTACCAAAAAGTTTTTCAGTGAGCTCAATAATCTAGAAAATATCACTCCAGCATTAAAGAAGAAAAAAGGATTTACAAATTATCAGGAGCTGATGACTTACATTGAAGAAAAAGTTCAAAAGTATCCTGAATTGGTTTCATCAAATTTTATCGGAGAATCTCAAAAGGGTAAAAAAATACCAATTTTATATATCATTAAAAATAGTGATGATGATATTAAAAAACTAAGGGTTTGGATGCAAGGTGGGTTACATGGTAATGAGCCGGCAAGTACAGAATCTTTATTATACTTAATTCACTTAATTTTAGAGAATCCAGCTTATAAATATCTTCTTGATAAAATTGACTTAGCCATTTTACCTATGGCAAATATTGATGGTTTTTTGAAAAATGACAGGTATGCTGCTAATGGTCTTGATTTGAACAGGGATCACACAAAAATAATGGCACCTGAAACTAAAGCATCAAAAAGAGCATTTGCTAAATTTGATCCACATGTTGCATTAGATTTTCATGAGTATAGGCCATTCAGAAAAGACTTTGCTCAACTAAGTACATTTGGAATATCAAACCCTTATGATGTAATGTTTTTGCATACCGGTAATTTGAATGTTCCTGAAAATATTAGGCAAATAATAGATACTTTATTTGTAGCAAATGCTAAAAAATCACTTGATAAATTAAATTTAAGACATAGACATTATATTAAGTCTGAAAAATACAAAGGAGAAATTCATTTCAGTACAGGCTCAAATACTGCCAGATCTAGCTCAAATTTTTATGCATTAAATAATGGTATTGCAACACTTTTTGAAATTAGAGGTGTAGGTATTGGAAAAACTTCATTTAAGAGAAGAATTAACTCAGGTTTGGCTGTAGGATTTTCATTTTTGAAAACTGCTTATGAAAACTCAAATTTTATTTTTGAGCAGATTGATATAGCAAATTCACAATCAAATGATATAGTTTTGCAACATGAGAGATCTATTTATGAAGATATCATAAAAGCAATCGATATCGAATCAAATGAGCTTATTGATTTTACAACTACTATGCACAGCTCCAAAGATTCCTATGCCATTTCAAAAATAGATAGGCCACTAGTGTATATTATCAAGAAAAAATAATTATGGATTTATAGAAAAATTAAATGATGTTGGAGTTGATTATATTGAGCTTGAAAAAGATACAATGATTTATTCTGGTGGTTACAAAGTGATTGAATTCAAAAACAATTTTAAAGTATATGAAAAGATGAAAATGCAAAAAGTTGTTACATCAATTCAATATAGATATAATAAATTTTCAAAAGGGGACATATTAATAAGTATGAATCAAAAAAGATCAAATTTAATTGCGGAATTATTAGAGCCTGAAGCCCCAAACAGTTATGTGAGCTTCGGTATAATCAAGACTTCTCCCAATAAAGAATTACCTATTTACAGAATAAAAAATTTTAATAATTAGAATATGAAAAAATTAATCATTACAACAATAATTTTATTATCAATTTCTTATGTTTTCGGTCAGGAATCTGAAAGGAATAGTGCTAGCTTCAGTATAGGAGATGGAATTTCCTTTTCATTTAACGAAGGTGATTATGAATTTAATATATATGGTTTTATAAAACCGATGTATATATATAATGATGAAAAAATTTATACTACTGACGGTGAATATTCGAATACATTTAGACAGTTTAAAAGTCAAAACTCGAATTTGTTTTTTACCGGATTCGCTAAAGACGAAAAATTAAGTTTCACAATTCAGATGGATTATAGCTCATCAAATCCTTTGGTCGAAGCCTTTATCGGTTATCACCTAAATGAAAAGACCTCTATATATTTTGGTCAAATGCAGGTAAGCCACAATAATCTAGAAATGACTCATAATGAAGATAGATTAAGGTTTACTAATCGCGGAATTTTGAGTCGTACATACACCGATGATGGTGAAGAATTTGGTTTATTTTTTGAAACCAGTTTTGGTAAATCATTTATTTTTAAGCCAACTCTTGCGATTACATCAGGGGATGGAAGAAATTCCTTTGGGGATGATTCAAGAGATTCAGATAAAGGAGGTATAAAATTTGGTTCAAGAATTAATATTTTACCTTTTGGTGATTTTTCAATCGGTAACAGACTATCAACAGTTGACTTAATTCATGAGGAAAAGCCAAAAGTTCAACTTGGTATTGCATATTCCAAAAATATGGGTGCAAGTAATCAAGTTGGAGACGGTCATGGTGATTTTATTCTTTATGATAATTCTGGAGATGAGTTGTTTCCCGATTATTCACAACTATTTTTTGACTTAAATTTAAAATATAAGGGTTTTTCTCTAGTTTTTGAATATGCTGATGCTTTTGCTTCTGGTCTTGATCAAATTTACACTGACCCAATTGCCTTTAATTTATTAATCCCACAACAAATAAGCGAATATTTAGTAGTTGGTGATTCACAAGGAATTCAATTTGGATATTTTACAAAAAAAGGAATTAGTATTGACTTTATTTATGAGAATTTAAATCCTGAGTTTGATTCCTATGAAAGTTCCGTTTTAAGAAAATCTTCAAATATGGGAGTTGGTGTATCAAAATATTTGGCTGGAAATAATTTAAAAATTCAAGCAAGTCTTTTCAAGACTGGTTATGAAAATTTAAATAACCTAGATGATGATGAATTCATATCTGGTTCATTTTTGGTTCAAATTGCATTTTAAAAAAATTAATTAGCTTCGCAAAAAATATATTATGAAGAAAATAATAACATTGCTAATATTATTTTGTACCCTAAGTACATTTAGTCAGTCAAGTCAGGATCTTTTATCTCACTATAAAAAATACTACAAAGAGATGCAATCCCAAGCTGATATTCAGGGTGTAATAAATGCATTAACTCATTTAAATGTATTGGAGCCAAGTCAAGCAAGAAAAGATACTCTAGCAACCCTATATATGAATGAAGGTAGACATGTAGAGGCATTAAATACAATAGGTGTTGAAAAGAATGATTCAGATTCTGATTTGGCTGTACAGGTTAAAGCCTTTTCCCTCAAGGCAATTAATGACATAGAACAAGCAATGGTACATTATGAGGAATTATTCTTAAGAAAACCGAACCCTTTTATTGCATATGAATTGGCAGAAATGAAGATTAGAACAGGAGATTTAATGGGTGCAACTAGAAATATTACATTTGGAATTGCAAATTCTACTGTTGATATTGTGAGAAATTATTATGAGACTCAGCAGCCCTATTCGGTTCCTATGAAAGCAGCTTTTACTTATTTAAAGGGGCTTGTTAAAATTAATGAGGATAGAGAAAATAATATTGATGCTGCTATAGCTATAATGAATGAAGCTTTAACTATTGCTCCAAATTTTAATTTGGCCAAGATAAGTATTGATGCTTTAAATGCTCAAAAACCTACTGATCAAGATTAATTTCTTGCTTTTCAATTAATTTATCAATTTGAAAATTTAGATTAGAAAAAGAATTATTGATTTTTTTAACTATTTTAGTTTTGATTACGCTATCAATTTCATAGCTTGAAAGCATTGATTCATATCTCATAAAATCTGTTTCTATTACAGTTAGTCTTGATTTTATCTCAGGCCTATTAATAACATCTGGGATTGAAAATTTCACTCCTCTAAAAAATCTGAGTAAAAACTTTTTGTTATCTATTAATGAACTGAAATCATTGGAATTTAGTTGCTCAATAAACTCACTCAGTTCAAAATAATTTACCCAATTTTGAATTGATGAATAGTTTTTAATATTATAAATAGAATCAAAGTTAGCTTCTAAATAATTGATTTTTTTTGAATTCGAAACTCCTTCTTGAATATCAATTTTTACGTCTTTACATGCATAAAATATAATAAATAATAACAGGAATGAACTACTTGATATTTTCAAAGCTTTTTGGTTTTCCAATTATAAAGACTACTATTATCAAAATTAAAACAAAAACCTCCCACCAATAAAGGTAAGTTGGCCATTCTCCTATGACTAATGGGTTATCTACCTCAGGAGGCACGTTAACATACATATAGTTAGAGCCAAGAAAGTTATTTAACGGGATTAATATAAACATAAAAATATTTAGAACGACCCATGTTTTTAACCACGAAAATTTTGTTAGTTTCATACCTAAGTTATTTCTCAAATATATTGGAAATGCTATAATCATTGCATGTTTAAAAAAGAACTGTATGTAGAAGAAGTTATACCCGCCATAATCATCTATCAAAGGGGTTAGAATAGCTTGTATTCCACCAATTATTCCACAGTAAAAAAGGAATTCAAAAAGAAATTGTCTTTTGTCTTTTGGGATAAACATAATGAAACAGCAAATCAATCCGCTTATTGAGCAGAGATGTACCGGAAGCTCTTTACTTAATTCCCATTTATCTGTTAAGAATAAAAATGAATGATTTATTATAAAGAAACCAATCATCAAATAGGCCAAAAATTTTGCATAAAGTTCTTTTTTATTTTTCGGCATTTTATGACCAACATATAAAACAGCGAAAATCAATGCAATTACACATAAAACTGTTATAACCCAATTTGTTGACATAAAGTCTAGTGTATATTTATTAATGTCAGAGTTTATCATTTATTGAGTTCTTAGTAGAACAGTAAATATAGTAAATTTATGAGACGAAATTAAAAAACAAAAGCCCTCGTTAAAGTGAGGGCTTTGTGTGGTACCTCCAGGAATCGAACCAGGGACACACGGATTTTCAGTCCGTTGCTCTACCAACTGAGCTAAGGTACCTTTTGAGCGCGTCAAAGATAGATTCAATTTTGTTATTCCCAAAATTATTTTATAAAAATGCTTTTGTAAATTTGGGTTGTTATAAGATTGCATGAACTTAGTAGTTGACATTGGTAATAATTTTTTTAAACTTGGAATTTTTCAAAATTCTAATTTAATATTTAGCTTTTCTGAAAAAAATGGCGCAATTGATTTAGAAATTGAGAAAATTATTTGTAGATACAGCGAAATAACTACTGCTCTGATCTCCAATGTTTCTTCTATAAAAATTAATTATATACTCAATAGATTCAATATTAATATTTATGAATTAGATTCAACGTTTATTTTTCCTTTTAAGTTAAATTATCAGACCCCTGAAAGTCTTGGAAATGATAGACTTGCTTTAGCTGCTGCTGCAACAACTTTATTTCCAAACTCTAATAATTTAGTCATAGACGTAGGAACATGTATTACAATTGATTTTATTGATAATAATAATCATTTTTTGGGTGGTTCAATCTCTCCTGGAGTTAAAATGAGATATGATTCACTAAATCATTACACTGCAAATCTTCCACTATTAAAAAATGAAAACAACTTTAATTATCCAGGAAATTCGACAAATGCTTCAATACATGCTGGTATTATTGGTGGAGTTTCTAATGAGATAAATGGGTTTATTAAACAAATAAATTCAAAAAATGAAAAGGTGAATGTTATATTAACAGGTGGAGATGCTAAAATTTTGTCAAAAACATTAAAAATCACCATATTTGCGAATCAAAATTTTATCTTAGAGGGGCTCAATTGCATTCTAAACCTAAATAAAAATTAATTGAACAGAATATTAGCTATACTTTTTTCCATTGTCTTTGCGTGTTATTCGGTAAAATCACAAAATAACACCTCATCACCTTATTCCTTTTATGGAATTGGATCACTTGATTTTAAGGGTACATCTGAGAGTAGAGCAATGGGCGGCGTCAGTGTATACAACGATAGTATTCACATGAATTTTAGAAATCCTGCTTCATACACAGGAAAAAATATGTTTTCATTTAATAATGAAGGAAGACTAGTAAAATTTACTGTTGGATTGGGACATTTAGAAACTGATCTTAAAACTTCATCAAATAGTTCTGAAACTGTAAATACTAGTTTTGAATATCTTGGCTTAAATATTCCAATGGGTAAATTTGGTTTAGGTTTTGGATTAATTCCGTTTTCGTCTGTTGGCTATAAATTACAATCATCAAATCTAGACAACCAACTTCAATATAAATACTCTGGTAATGGTGGTTTAAATAAAGCTTTTTTGGGATTTGCTTACCAACTATCTGATAATTTAGCTATTGGTTTTGACGCAAAATATAATTTTGGTAATATTCAAAATTCAGCTCTTGAATATTTGTATGATGACGAATCTTTACCTCTTGATTACCAAGCTAGAGAACAAAATAGATCTGATCTTAGCGGAGTTAATTTCAATTTTGGTTTTATATATAGAGGAGGGATAACTGAAAATCTTGAATTACATGGTTCACTTACACATTCCCCTGATTATAATCTAAGTTCAAGAAATAGCAGGACCTTTGCTTCTGTTGTAATCAATCCTAACACTCAGATTGAGTTCCCTGTTAATGAAATAAATGTAGATCTAGAGTCATTGGGGTTAGATAAGACTGATTTATCAATGCCTTCTGTAACAAGTTTTGGATTTGGAATTAGTAAACCGAAAAAATGGTTTATAGCAGCTGAGTATACCTTAATAACCAGCAGTGTCTTTTCAAATGATTTGATTAGCATTGAAAACAGTGAATTTGAAGATTCTTCAAAAATATCTTTTGGTGGATTTTATATTCCTGATTATGCATCATTTAGTAAATTTTGGAAAAGAGTTGTTTACAGGGCTGGATTTTATTCTGAAAAAACTGGATTGGTTATTAACGGTGAATCAATTAATGAATTTGGCATATCATTTGGACTAGGTATTCCTGCTGGTGGTTTATTTTCAAATGTTAATACAACCATTGAGCTTGGTAAAAGAGGAACCACAAATGAAAATTTAGTTGAAGAAAATTTTATCAATTTTCAATTAAGTTTATCATTGAATGACAGGTGGTTTATAAAGAGAAAATATAATTAATTATGAAGAAAATTTTTGGATTTTTATTGCTTTTGCTGATTTCAGCTAATGTATTTTCACAAAGCAATGAACAAGATATTAATGCCTTATCAATTTTCAGTGAATATGTTAAAGCTAAAAACTATGAGGCTGCTTATCAGCCATGGATGGAGTTAAGAGAAAGAAGTCCAAAGTTTAATAGTGCAATTTATGTTTATGGAGAAAGAATTTTAAAACATAAAATCAAAAATTCATCACCGGAAGAAAAAATAATTTTCCTTAATGACTTGTTGAAACTTTGGGAAGAAAAAAGAGAACATTTTGCTGAAAAGACCCCACTTGGTGATATTTTGGCAAAGTCAGCACAACTACAATATGATTATAAAAATGACTTTAATCTAACAAGTGCTAAAATTTATTCAAATTTTGAAAAAGCATATAATGAAGACTTAAATTCATTTAACAACCCAAAAAATTTATATACTTATTTTAAGCTACTAGTTCAGCTGTATGATGAAGGCCGAAAAAGTGCTGAGGACTTATTTACTAAATATGATGAGATTTCAGAAAAAGTTGAAAAAGAAATTAAGAATTACACAAATAAAGTAAATAAATTTATGAGTAATTCAAACGAAGAAGTTTCAATATCTTCAAAAGATCAAAGACGTATAAAATCATATAATAGTTTTCTTAAAGCATATGATCAAATTAGTAACGGAATGGAAAAAGACCTAGGTAATCGGGGTAATTGTGAAAATTTAATCCCGTTATATGAAAACAACTTTGAATCAAATCAGAATGATGGTAAATGGTTAAGTAGAGCAATGAATAGATTGTATGCTAAGGAATGCGATGAATCTCAACTATTTGTAAAAATTGTTGAGAAAAAAAATGAATTAGAACCTAATGCCTCTACAGCATATTATTTAGGAACTATTAAAGATAAGTTGGGGAATTCATCTGAAGCATTGGTATACTATAACCAGGCAATTGAATTAGAAACCGACTCTTATGAAAAATCTAAAATATTATTTAGGATTGCTACAAATTTTAGAAAAAATGGTCTTTTTTCTAGGGCCAGATCATACTACATGCAAGCCCTAGCATTTAATCCTTCCATGGGTAGATCATATTTAGCAATTGCTCAAATGTATGCTACAAGTGCTAAAAATTGTGGAGCAGATAATTTCAGTCAAAGAGCAGTTTATTGGTTAGCTTCAAAAGAAGCGATGAAAGCATCGAGAGTCGATGCAACCTTGAAAAGTGCGGCTAAAAAAAGTTCAAGAAATTACGTAGCCAAGGCTCCTCAAAAATCTGAAATTTTTTCATCAGGAAGAGAAGGAGAGGTAATAGAAATTTCATGTTGGATTAGCAGATCTATTAAAGTACCAAATCTATAGTATTTGAAATATTTAATCTTAGTTTACCTTACTTTATTTTTTTCCTGCAGTGCAGATAAAGATTTAACATCTTTCCTGAGAACAGCAGACATTCCAATATCATCAGCTTTAGAAATAAAAACTGTTCATACTGATTCTGGAATCGTTAGTAGTCTGTTAAATAGCCCCGAGATGTTAAATTTTAGTAATGCTAATTTCCCATATTTTGAATTTCCAACTAATATTGAGGTGATTTTGTTTGATGATAATAATAATCAAACAAAAATAGTTGCAGATTATGCGATATCATATTCTGAAAGTGATTTGATCGATCTTAGGGGTAATGTGATTGTATCAACACATCTAATGGATACATTAATTACAGACCAACTGTACTATGATAGAGGAGAAGAGTGGTTATTTACAAACTTTGATTTTACATATTTATCATCGGACAAAGATATTTTTGGAAAAGGATTTGATTCTGATAAGTCATTTGAAAAAATACAATTCCTTAGTGTTAATGGTTTTGTTTCCATCAAAGATTAAGCTGATACATCCAGTCCATTTATAATTCATTGGAATTTAAATACAGATTATTTAACTATGCAGGATTTTAGCTCAAATACTAATAATCAAATTGTAAAAAGGTAAATCTTTAAATATTTTTTAAATTTAATTTAAAACATTACTTTTAAGCCCTAATTTTATGATGGTATGGCGGTTTTAGGTAAAATAAGGGCACTTGGCCCAGTAGCACTAATAAGTGTTATTGGTTTAGCGTTATTTGCATTTGTATTTTCAACAGGAACTGGTACGGTAACCGACGCATTCAAATCTGATGAATTCAATCAAAGTAGAGTGGCAATTGTCAATGGAATCGAAATGGACAGATCCGATTTTATGAGAAATGTAGACAACATTGAACAACAAAACAGAGGGTCAAGATCATCAATTCAAACTATGAATAGTGTTTGGGAATCTGAATTAAAAAAATTAATCTTACAATCAGAATATGAAAAAATTGGAATTAGTGTTGAAAGGGAGATGATGAGAGATTTACTTAGAAATAATTTATCATCTTTTGCAGATTTTCAAAATGATAACAGCGAATTTGATGAACAAATACTTAACCAATTTATATCAAATTTAAAAGAAATCTCCCCTGAAACAATTGAGCTTCAAGGTTCGCTTGTCAATTATGAATCTTGGAATAATTTTGAAAATAGTGTTGCTAGTCAAGGTCTTGAGCAATTGTATTATAACCTGATTGATGCAGGCATCCATACGTCTTTATTTGAAGGTGAAGAAAGTCATTATAATTCAAATGATCTTGTTGACTTTAGATACGTCAAAATCCCTTTTAGTTCCATTACTGATGATGAAATTAAAATAACTAAATCTGATGTTAATGAATACATCAATGATAATGAAAGTGTTTATTCATCTGATCCAACAAGAGATTTAATTTATGTCAGGTTTGACGAAAAACCTTCTGAAATTGACGAGTCTGATTTTATGACTGCCTTAGAAGAGCTAAGTGAAGATAGGGTTGAATATGATATAAATTCTAATGAAAAAATTACATACAAAGGATTTAAAAATACAGAAAATAATGAAGATTATATAAATACAAACTCAGCAATAAAGTTTTATGACTCTTATGTATTTAAAACCTCATTATCTCCAAAATTTGCAGACGAAATTTTTAATCTTGAAAAGGGTGAGTTATTTGGACCCTACAAGGAGGATGGGTTTGTAAAAACTACCAAATTAATTGATGTAAAAATCTTACCTGATTCAGCTAAGGTAAGGCATATTTTGATCCCTTATATGGGATCCTTTAGAAGTGGACCTAATGATTCAAAATCAAAAGATGAAGCAAAGAAGACTGCTGATAGTATTAATAATGTATTGAAAAGAAACAGAGGAAAATTTAATTCTCTATTAAGCTTATCCTCTGACCAGGTTAGCAATGAAAATGATGGAGTTATCGAGTTTGCTTATATTGATGGATTTGCCCCTGAGTTTAGAGATTTTTCGTTTGAGAAAAGGGTAGGTGCGATTGACGTTGTTGAAACAGACTTTGGTTTTCACATCATTGAAATTTTATCGCAGGGTACAAAACAAAAAGCTATTAAAGTTGGAAATCTTGCTTTAAAAATTGAACCGTCTGAAAGGACTCGTGATAGTATTTATAGTCTTGCTTCAAAGTTTGAAATTGCAGTTAATTCCGACAACTTTAGGGAATACGCAAAAGAAATTGGGATCAAAGTAAGTCCTGTGAATAATGTAGCTGAGCTTGACGAAAACATACCAATTCTTGGTAAACAAAGAAATATAATAAGGTGGGCTTATGATGCGAATACTGATGTTGGTGACATTAAAAGATTCAATATCTCTGAAGGTGGTTATGCTATTGTTATGCTTTCATCTGTAAATGATAAGGGTATGATGTCATATGATAAGTCATCGATAACAGCATTACCTATTGTTAAAAACAAAAAGAAAGCTGAAAAAATTATTAGTAATACTAACTTTTCAGATATTGATCAAATAGCTAATCAATATGGATTACAAGTTGAATCAGCTCTTTCCGTTAATTTAAATAATCCTGTAATCTCTGGTGTTGGAAATGAGCCATCTGTTGTTGGTTATGCTATGGGAATTAATAAAGAAACCACTTCTCAGGCAATTATTGGTGAGAGTGGCGTCTTCTATATTTATGTAACTGAAAGAAGAAAAGCTGCAAGTTTAGATAATTATATGAGCCTGATTAATAATATAAATTCATCAAGAACTTCACAGATTAGATCCAATGCTTATAACGCTTTAAAAGATAAAGCTGAAATAGTCGATTATAGAGCTACATTTTATTAATTTAAATAAACAATTTCGGATAAAGGGAAAATAGTCTTAAACCCTTTCTTTTCAAAATACTTTATGTCATTGTTCTTAGAAGTAGCTAAAATAAAATCTCCACCCCATGATCCTAAACTCTTAATTTTTCCTTCATTATAATCATTGAAAAAAGATTTTTGAATTGGCTTCATCGATATTGCTTTACCAATTATGTTTTCATGCAATTCAATCAGATTTTCAAAATCTTTCAAATCTTTGCAATTGATAATTTTATCATTTATTGAATTGATTTTTGTAATTAAATTGATTTTTTCAAATTTTTTTTCTGAATATTTTTTGATTGATTTTTCTGTATTTTGTTTTTTTCCTAAGTAGATTAAGTATAATTTGTCAGCGAAATTTGGATTGAATGAAATTTTTTTACTAACAATTGATTTATCATTATTTCTATATAGAATGGGAGAATTGTAATCACAGCATGCAATATCAAAGCCACTTCCAGAAAAAGTTGAAAATAATAATTCGTAAGGGTCAATTTGAGCCCATTTAGCAAGGTTATTTACAAATGTTGAGGAACTCCCCAACCCCCATTGTCTATTAAAATTTAATATGTTTACTAGTTTATTCCCCATCAAATTATTAGGGCCCTTTAATTTGAGAATATGTTTTAGAAGACTTAAAACTTTTTCAGAAATAGGATTTTTTTCGCCTACATAATTTAATTTTTCATTTATCAAAATAAACTTCTCTTGATACCATAAATTATTTTTTTCATCAAAACTTTGCCAATCGATTATTTTTTCTTTGCACTTTGTAATAAATAGTTCCTGCGTCAACTTTGATGGTAATGCAATTGAATTTGCCCCGTCCAATACCAGATATTCTGCACTTAGTAAAATTTTACCGTTACTTTTAAAAAACATTTACCTTATTTTCTTTATGAATTTCTCAACGGATGAATTGCTGATTATTTTATTTTTAAAGTAAGTGAATGCGCTTTTTTTTTCTTTTTCAGAAACCTCAAATTTATTCAAAATATTCGATAAATGCATTTTCATATGTCCTTTTTGAATACCAGATGTAACAAGGGATCTTAACGCCGCGAAGTTTTGTGCAAGCCCGACAGAGGCAATTATTTTCATTAATTCTTTTGAACTGGGATTTTGTAAAATTTCAAGAGCTATTTTAACCAAAGGATGAAGATTTGTTACACCTCCAACAGTGCCAATTGCGATTGGTAATTTAACCCTAAAATTAAACATACCATCTTTTATAATGGCCTCAGATAAGCTTTTGTATTTTCCTTGCGAAGCATATGCATGAACTCCTGCCTCCAGAGCCCTAAAATCATTACCAGTAGCAATTGCTACCGCATCAACTCCATTCATAATTCCTTTATTGTGGGTAACTGCCCTATGAATATCAATATTTGCTATTTCTACAGCTTTAACTAATTTTTGAGCAAAGTTTTTAGATTTTGGTTCCAATTTATTAAGATCTGAAACATTACATGCCACAGATGCCTCAACCAAGCAATTTGGGACAAAATTTGATAAAATACTCATAATAATCTCTATGCTTTCCTTCTTAAAACCAACCCGATTAAATTTATTAATTGAATCACTAAAGGTCTTGGAAAACTTTTCTAAACACGAATTTATAAAGTTTGCACCCATAGCGTCAACTGTGTTAAATGTTGCAAAAAGTTGATAATACCCCTTCAGATCAGATGTTTTATCGATTAATTGAATATCGTTAATACCTCCACCTCTTGACTCCATCTTTTTAGTTATTTGTCTAGAGTTTTTAAATAATAATGGCTTTACAAAATCAAAGTATTCACTAATTATTTTTTTTTCTCCATGAAAAATGAAATGTACTTGACCAGTTTTTTCTTCATTTATGACATCAGCTTTGAAGCCACCATGCTTCATCCAGAATTTTGCAGCTTTACTTGCTGCCGCAACAACTGAACTTTCCTCAATAGTCATTGGAACAGAATAAATTTTTTCGTTAATTAAAAAATTAGGCGCAATTGCAAAAGGTAAGTAATAATTTGAAATTGTATTTTCAGAAAACTCATCATGTAACTTTTGAAGGTAATTATTCGAATTCCAATATTGAGTAAGTATTTTTTTTGCAGAATTACTGTCTCTAAAGCATGTTTTGGTTAGCCATTCGATTTTTTCGTCTTTTGATAGTTTTGAAAAACCTTTTATTTCTTCAGACATTATAGGATTATTTATAAATCAAAGATAATATACTTGAGTTTAAATTCTATTCAATAATTTATTAATGATTAAATTAATATAATTAGGTAAAATATAATATTTTAGTGTAATCTAAAAAATAAATTATGACAACCAATTCATTAAAACAAGAAAAATTGATTCTAGGACATCCAGTAGGATTATATATTTTATTCTTTGTCGAAATGTGGGAAAGATTTTCTTACTATGGGATGAGAGCAATTTTAACTCTGTATCTAGCGGCCCCGATAATAATGGGTGATCCTCAATCGGGTTTTGGATGGACAAACGCAGAAACACTTTCATTTTATGGTACCTATACAATGGTTGTTTACCTGATGTCAATACCAGGTGGATGGGTAGCTGATAAATATATTGGACAAAAAAAGGCAGTTATGCTGGGTGGAATTTTACTCTGCTTTGGTCACGGAGTTTTAGCGATTGATGCTGAATGGGCATTTTTTACTGGTCTTTTACTGATTGTAGTGGGTGTTGGATTTTTAAAGCCTAACATTTCAACAATGGTTGGTGGTTTATATAAGAAAGGGGATATTAAAAGGGATGATGGTTTTATCATTTTCTATATGGGTATAAATATTGGTGCTTTTCTAGGTGCATTAACAGTGGGAGCTGTTGCTGCTAAATACGGATGGCATTATGGATTTGGTTTAGCTGGAATCGGAATGGCAATTGGTCAATTAGTATATTTTTATGGTCTTCAGTATTTGGAAGGAGTTGGCGAATTCATTGGAAGTGAAAAATCTCCAGACAAAGAGTCAATGAATAAACCCTTGACGAGAGTTGAAAAGGACAGAATGATTGTATTGTTTTTATCATTCTTAATCATAATTGTTTTTTGGGGAGCATTTGAACAGGCAGGCGGACTCATGAACCTTTACACTGAACAAAAAACAGACAGAACGCTTGCCTTTTCATTACCATTCATAGGAAACGAAGTACCTGCTGCCATATTTCAATCTATTAATGCATTTTTTATAATAATATTTGCAACCGCAGTAGCAGCATTTTGGAGTAATTGGGCAAAAAAGGGTAAGGAATCTTCTTCTTTATTTAAAATGGCTATTGGAATAATTATAATGGCTTTTGGTTTTTTCTTTATGACTAAAGCTTCAACAGAGGTTGTGATGGATGGAGATGAAGTTGTTCAAAAATCAGCTATGATATGGTTAGTATTAGCATATTTATTTCACACAATCGGTGAATTATGTGCCTCACCAGTAGCTTTATCCTTTATAACAAAATTAGCACCAGTAAAATATGCTGCTTTTATGATGGGGGCATATTTTGCAGCGACAGGTCTCGGTAATAAAGTTGCTGGATTTGTAGGGCAACTCTCTGAGGGTGCTGGTGAATTTCAAGTTTTTACAGGGATCGCAATTTTCTGTACTCTATTTGGAATATTAGTATTACTGCTTCTAAAACCGCTAAAACGACTTACTCATGGTGCTGAAGAAATTGATATTCAATCATGAGTAATACCGATAAATTCTTTAATCAAACCGTAATAGGTCATCCTGCGGCATTATTTGTTTTATTTTTTACAGAAATGTGGGAAAGGTTCTCTTATTATGGAATGAGGGCCATTCTTGTCATATTTCTTACAGGTGCTATTATTGGAGACAACCCAGGTTGGGGTTGGAGTTCATCTGCTGCATTATCTTTACTTGGAACATATGCTATGTTTGCTTACTTAGCTCCCCTTGCAGGTGGCTGGTTAGGAGACGAAAAAATAGGCTACAGAAATGGAGTTGTTATAGGTGCATTACTAATGACATTAGGTCATGCATCAATGGCTGTTGAAACTCCAACTTTTCTTTATATAGGAATATCATTACTTGTTATTGGAACGGGTTTTTTTAAACCAAACATCACCTCTATAATTTCAAAAATGTATGAAGGAAGGGATGATAAAAAAGATGGAGCTTTTAATATATTTTATATGGGTGTTAACGCTGGAGCTTTTTTGGGTATTATGCTATGTGGATGGGTTGGTGAGAAAGTAGGTTGGTCATTCGGATTTGGATTAGCAGGAATATTTATGCTTTTAGGCATGATCCAGTTTTATTTTGCTCAATCATTATTTGGTAAAATTGGGGATCCCCCTTTTAAATCAGATGAAAAGTTAGTTATTAAAAAAAATACAAAAGAGAAACTCAACCCTTTTTTAACAATAGATATTTTGTTGATTTTAACTTTTGTTATTAGCGCACTTATATTCATAATAAATGATCCTCTTAGTAAAATTGGTGGAGTTGATATTTTAAATTTCACTTATTTTGGAATGGAAAACTCATTATTTTTTGCACTTGTTGCATGTGTAGCATTTGTAGCTTTATTGCTAGTTCGAATCCCAAGATATAAACCAATCGTTCGAGATAGAATGATTGTTTTTACAATATTTTGCATTTTCACTGTTTTCTTTTGGGCTGCATTTGAGCAAGGGGCAGGTTCCTTACCCTTATATACTAGGGATTTCACTGACCGTTTTCTAGAAGGAAACTCAGCTCTAATTTTTAAAATTGTGGATATTTCGGTAACAGTTATTCCACTTTTGATAATTACATATGTATTAATAAGCTTGTTTAAGAAAACCTTTAGTGAAATTCTATTTTCGAATATAGTCCTTGGTATTAGTTTTGTCATTGTATGGGGAATCATAATCTTTAAAATATATACTGAGTCACAGTCTACATCAACTGAGGTTCCAATTACTTGGTTTGCAATTCTAAACTCTCTTTTTATAATTGTATTTGCACCACTATTTGCTAAGTGGTGGGACAGCAGCTATAACCCTCCAGCATCGGTTAAATATTTTTTAGGTTTAGCCCTTTTAGGAGTTGGATTTGGATTTTTAGCATTTGGAGCTAGAAATGTACCATCAGGAGCTGATAGTGCTAGTTTAAGTATGATTTGGTTAGTTTTAGCATATTTGTTTCATACTCTGGGTGAATTATGTTTATCACCTATGGGGCTTTCCTATTTAAGTAAACTAATTCCTGCAAGGATGATAGCTTTTATGTTTGGGGTATATTATCTTGCGGTTGCTATTGGAAACAAGTTAGCTCATTATATTGGAGGAGATATTGATAAAATCACCCAGGAGTATAGTTTATCTGGCTTCTTTTTAATATTTACTATAATTCCAATTGGTCTAGGTATTGTTTCTCTGATATTACATCCATTGATTAAAAAATCAATGCACGGAATTAGATAAATATCTTTTCTTATTTTTGTCAAATATTACAATTGTATGAGATTAGTATTATATATAAACATCATAATAGTTTCTTTTTTTCCTGTTGATTCTCTTGTTTCACAGGAAATAAAGTGGATATCATTAGAAGATGCTGTTTACCTTCAGGAAGCTGTTCCTAGAAATATAATCATTGATATGTATACTAACTGGTGTGGACCATGTAAATTACTTGACAGAAATACATTTGCAAATAAAGATGTTGCAAAATATATTAATGACAATTTTTATGCTGTTAAATTTAATGCTGAAGGAAATGATATTGTAAATTTTAAGGGTTATAACTTTGAAAATCCTAATTACGATCCCGCAAAAGCAAACAGGAGGAATAGCAGTCATCAATTAAGTCAGGCTTTTAGGATTCAAGCTTTTCCCACAATTTTATTTCTGGACAAATCATCAAATTTATTGCATAAGCTCAGAGGTTACAAAACTCCAAAACAGTTAGAAGTTTATTTAAAACTATTCACTGATGAGAATTATAAAAATTATAGCACTCAAGAAGAATTTAATGAGTTTTTTGAGTCTTTTATTTACGAATTTGAATCCAAGTGATAATTGATTATTTTTTTAGCTGTTTCTCTACTTGCTCCTTTTTTATTTAATAAATTTTCCAACTCATTATAATATTCAATTATCTTTTCCTTTCCGTCTTCACTGAGTATTATTTCAAGTTCTTCTAGGATATTTTTAGTACTTAAATCATTCTGAATAAGTTCCTTTACCGCACTTTTATTTAGTATCAAATTAACCAGTGAAATAAATTTTATATTTCTTAATAAAAATTTTCCGATTAGAATTGATATCCAACTTGATTTGTAGCAAACAATTTGAGGTGTCTTAATTAGTGCAGCTTCGAGAGTTGCGGTGCCAGATGCAACCAAAGCAGCAGAAGATTTTCTGAGAACATTATAGGTCTGATTTTCAACAATATCAACATTTTCACAATTATATACTTTGATAAATTTTTTGTAGTATGATTTCGTTTTTGAGGGTGCAGCACAAATTGTAAATTGATATTTTTTAAAATATTTTGTCACGCTCAGCATCACTGGCAGTATTTTACTAATTTCTTGATCCCTACTTCCAGGTAGAAGAGCAATTAATTTTTCCCTTTTTAAATTTTGCTTAATATTTTCATTTAAAACATCTAATAAAGGATGACCTACATAGAACACATCGTATTTTAATTTTTTATAGTACTCCTTTTCAAAAGGAAGAATTACAAACATTTGATCGATAACTTTTCTAATAGTTTTAATTCTGTTTTCTTTCCAAGCCCAAATCTGAGGAGATATGTAAAAGTGATTAGTAAAGTTTTTGGATTTTGCCCACCTAGCAATTCTCATATTAAAGCCAGGGAAATCAACATAAATAATAGCATCTGGTTTAAACTCCAAAATATCTTTCTTACAAATTGAAATATTATTTAATATTTTTTTTAGGTTTATAAAAACCTCATAAAAACCCATATAAGAATAGGTTTTGTAATGTTTTACAAGGTTATTGCTTTGTTCTTTCAAAAGATCACCTCCCCAACATCTAAATTCTGAGCTTGGATCTAATTTTTTTATTTCTTTAATCAGATTTGATCCATGAAGGTCACCTGAAGCTTCACCAGCTATTATATAATATCTCACTTAAAATTATTTATATAAATGGTTAGAATTGCGATAATGAAGGTGGCTAATAAAACCCCTCGTGCTCTTTCTTCATAGTCGAATTTTAAATAAATGAAAAATACAATTAGGTTAACAATTGCACCAAGGCTTATTAATTTGGTAATTAAATTTTCAGAAATTAAATCAGTAATTATCTTTAAAAAATTAATATTTTGGAATAAAACAATTACAGTAATAATTAAGCCTAAAAGATTTGCTAAAAAACCACTCAATAACCCAAATAAAACTTCTTTTTTATTCAATTTAGCTTCCATTTTTTTAGTTCTTCCAAATCATCATATGATGTCATATCATAACTTACAGGAACAACAGAAACAAAACCTTTTTCAAGAGCCCATTCATCAGTTTCTTCACTATCGTCTTGATTAATAAAACTACCTGTAAGCCAATAATATTCTTTGCCCAGAGGACTTTTTCTCTTATCATATGTGTCTTGCCAATATCCTTTTGCTTGTCTGCAAACTTTAATTCCCTTAAAATCTTTTGTCTTCGCAGGAAAATTTACATTTAATATTAAATTGGATTTATTCTGATTTAAAACATTAAAAGAAATTTTTTCAACATAATCTTTACATGCTTCAAAGTCAGCATCCCAGCTGTAATCAAGAAGAGAAAAACCTATTGATTTAATTCCTTCGATACCTGCCTCAATAGCAGCACTCATGGTACCAGAATAAATAACATTAATTGAAGAATTAGCTCCATGATTAATTCCAGAAACGCACAAATCAGGTTTTCTTTCTAGTATTTCGCGAATAGCAAATTTTACACAGTCAGCTGGGGTTCCTGAAATACTATATTCGGTTTGGGGACCATCATCAATCTTTTCCTTTTTTGAATAAAGTGTATCACTAATTGTAATTGCATGGCCCATCCCACTTTGTGGGCTATCTGGTGCAACTACAACAACTTCTCCAAGTTTATTCATCACATGAATAAGTGTTCTCAACCCTGGAGCTGTTATCCCGTCATCATTTGTTACAAGAATTAGTGGTTTTTTCATAGTTAAATATATAAACACAAAATTACACAAATAAATATTTAGCTACTTTAACAAAAAATTATAAATATGCTCATATTTTTTGGCTTAGAATTTGATTAATTTTAATATCCATGAAAAATAATATTTTTACATCACTTATTGCATTTATTATGTGTCTAGCATCTTGCAGTTTTGTTCCCAAGGATTTTGACACAAGTGATAAGGATAATCTCGTGATTCAATTAATTACTTACGTACTAGACCAAGCTCATTATCTTGATAAGGAAATTAATGACGAATTTTCTGAAAATGTATTTAATAAATTTCTTGAAAATATAGACCCTTACAAGAGATATTTTTACAGCTATGACATAGAAGAATTTACAGAATATAAATATTCAATAGATGACGCTTTTAAAAACCCAAATTTAGATTTCTTTGAGCTGGTTTATGCAAGATATATGCAAAGGATGTCTGAGTCAGAAAAAATATTTAATGAAATTCTTTCAAAACCTTTTGATTTTTCTAAGGATGAGGTCTTTGAGTCAGATTTTGAAGCTTTAGATTATGTTCAATCTAAAACTGAGTTATATGACCGTTGGAGAAAACTTCTAAAAATATATGTTATTGAAAATTACCACAATGAAGTGGAGGATGATTTGAAGGAGATTGAATCTGACAGTACTTTTCAAGTTAGAAATAAAGAAATAATAGAAAAAGAAACTAGAGAATCATTAATTGAAACAATGAATCAGAATTACAGATTTGTTGCTGAAGAAATGGAAAGATCTGACTGGTTGTCTATCTACATAAACTCATTTGTTTCTCAATACGACCCAAATACATCATATTTAGATCCTGAATCCAAAGACAGATTTGATATTGATATGTCTGGAAATTATGCTGGAATTGGTGCTCGTTTACAAAAGAAAATAGATAAAGTTGAAATAACCGAAGTTATCTCAGGAGGTCCTGTCTGGAGAGATAACATATTAGAAAAGGGAGACGCAATATTAAAAGTCAGGCAAGATGATGAAGAAGAAGCTGTAAATATCCTAACTATGAGGCTTAGTGAGGCAGTAAAATTAATTAAAGGTAAAAAAGGGACTAAAGTTCATTTAACCGTAAAAAAAGTTGACGGATCAATTTCTGAAGTTACTGTGAAGCGTGATATTGTCCAGCTTGAAGAAACCTATATAAAATCTACTATTGTTGAGAAAGATAATAACGAGTATGGAATAATTAATATCCCAAAATTTTATATTGATTTTGATAATCAAAGCAATAGAGATGCTGCAAAGGATCTTAGAATTGAGATTGAAAGATTAAAAGAGCAGGGAATTAAAGGTTTAGTTATTGATCTTAGAAATAACGGTGGAGGTGCACTTAAGACAGTAGTAGATATGGCTGGTATGTTTATAAAAAATGGACCGGTAGTTCAGGTAAAGTATTTTGATAAAGAAAAGCAAATATTAAGTGATAGAGATAGATCTATTTTATGGACCGGCCCTCTGGTTATTTTAGTTAATGAAGGGTCTGCGTCAGCATCAGAAATCCTTGCTGCTGCTATGCAAGACTACCAAAGAGCAATTATTATCGGTGGCAATCAAACATGGGGTAAAGGAACTGTTCAAAATGTATTTCCTCTAAATAGGATGGTTAGAGGCAATACTAATGGAGATTTAGGAGCTCTAAGATATACTACTCAAAAGTACTACAGGATAAATGGCGGATCGGTACAATTAGAGGGGGTAAAAAGCGATATCAACGTGCCCTACAGGTATAAATATTTAGATTTTGGAGAAAAAGACTCTGAAAATCCTCTTAAATGGGATGAGATAGATGATGTTGACTATACAATATGGCAAAGCAACTTTGATTTTAATGAAGCCATAACGAAAAGCAAAGAAAGAATGTCCAATAACGAGTATCTTAAATTAATTGATGAAAATGCTAAATGGATAAAATCTGTCAGAGATGATAAGCTTATCAATTTAAATTATGATAAGTTTAAAAAAAGGCTTGAAGAAAATTCATTAAAAACAAAAAAATTCAAAGTTTTAAATGACTTTTCAATGACCTATACTTTTAAGTCTCTACCATATGAAGTAGATCTTATAAAAAAAGATTCTATTCTTGGAATCAAAAGGGATAGGTGGCATAAAAGTCTAAATAAAGATCTTTACATTGATGAAGCATTAAATGTTCTCTCTGATTTAAGATTTTCGTATATTGAGCATTAACAATATCAATAATGAATGCTATTCTCAAAAAGTTTTTTGATTTCAATAAGAACTTTTTAGGAATAATTAGCCTCAGTTTTATTCTATTTATTTTTTTGATTTCTCTTCTTGCTTATGTTGTTGCCCCGGATAATACTAAAAATGCCAATACAATGAATTTATCGATTCATTCAAAAAAACCTGGGTTTAAAACTCTAATGATTAATTTGAAGGGGGATGAATCAAAAGAATTTTGTTTTGAGTCAATTTTTTTTGGTTCAAAAAAACAGACCAATCAAATTCCGATTACCCAGTATAAAATAAAGGAAGGATTCATTCATTATTTACCTCATTCATCTTTAGAAAATGAGGTTCAGAAAATTGAATTACATAAAGCAGAAATAAATGAGAAAAAATATTATTTTGGAACTGATAAGTTTGGCAGAGATGTATTGAGCAGAATAATAGTAGGTTCTAGAATATCATTTTATATCGGTTTTATTTCTGTTTTCATTTCATTGTTTATAGGAGTTATTTTAGGGTCTATTTCGGGTTATTATTCTGGTCTTCCAGATAAAATAATAATGTGGTTGATAAATGTAACCTGGTCAATACCCACACTTTTATTAGTTATAGCTATCACTCTTGCATTAGGTAAAGGTTATTGGCAAGTTTTTATCGCAGTAGGATTAACTATGTGGGTAGAGGTTGCAAGAATTGTCAGAGGACAAGTTAAACAATATAAGGAGAGGCAATTTGTAATCGCTGCTAAGGTTCTTGGTTTTAATGATTTTAGAATCATTACTAAGCATATATTGCCAAATATAATTTCTCCATTAATCGTAATATCAGCAGCAAATTTTGCAGCTTCAATATTGATAGAGAGTGGACTCAGTTTTTTAGGTCTTGGTGCTCAGCCTCCAATGACTAGTTGGGGGTTAATGATTAAAGACCATTATAACTATATTATACTTGGTAAACCTTTTCTGGCAATTATTCCGGGTGTATGTATTATGTTTCTTGTTTGTTCATTTATGATACTTGGAAATTCTTTGAGGGATATTCTTGATGTAAAAACTAATTTTTAGTTGGTGGGAATTGAAGTAATATTTTTCCAACCATTGAGTTAATTTTTTCTCTCTTTTTTTCTGTTTTGTCAGAGTAGATATATCCTTTACCAATTCCTTGCCATATTAATTCATTTTGTTTATTGTCTATTATGTCAATAAACAATACACCTTCGTTGTAATTATAAGAATTTAAATACCAACTATTTGCATAGTGGTATGACCCCATGTAGGGGCTTACATCCATTGCGCCATAATAATTATTAGACGGATAATAATTAACTTTTCTATTGGTTTTTGTAAAGAAGTTTATGATAAAGTCAGGGTCAATTGAACTTTTTCTAAATCCTTTGTTATATAGTTCAACATCAATTGCTTTTAAAATTCTTTTTTTGTCAATATCATTAATTTTTACATCATCGACTCCCTCCTTAGAAAAAGCATAAGTTTTCAGATTTGAAAAATCTACATTATTGTTGTAATCTGAACTCACTCTAATTGAATTACAAGAAAGAAAAACAGAAAAGACTAGGATTAAATTTATTAATTTTCTCATATTATAAATTTTCTAAAAGGTTATCATCTACTAAGTTAGGTAAAGTTACTTTAAGTTTAGAATTTTTTTCCATAGCTCTTGAAATTTGATCAATTGCACCCTGATTTCTAGCCCAATTTCTTCTTGCTATACCATTATTAACATCCCAAAATAACATAGATTCGATTCTCTTTTCACTTTTCTCACTGCCGTCAATAAGCATACCAAACCCACCGTTAATCACTTCACCCCAACCTACACCTCCACCATTATGAATACTAACCCATGTAGCACCTCTAAAACTATCCCCGATTACATTTTGAATAGCCATATCAGCTGTGAACTTGGATCCGTCGTAAATATTAGAAGTTTCTCTGTACGGTGAATCAGTTCCAGAGACATCATGATGGTCTCTACCTAAAATAATTGGACCAATTTCACCATCTTTAATTGCATTGTTAAAGGCCTTGGCAATTTCTATTCTACCAGTTGAGTCCGCATAAAGTATTCTTGCTTTAGAACCTACAACCAAGGCATTGTCTTTAGCCGCTTTGATCCACTGAATGTTATCCATCATTTGTTGTTTTGTGTCATCTGGTGCATCGATTGCCAATCTTTCTAAAACCTTACAAGCAATGGTATCAGTTAAATCTAGATCTTCTTGTTTTCCAGACGAGCATACCCATCTAAATGGTCCAAAACCATAATCAAAGCACATTGGACCCATGATGTCCTGCACATAGCTTGGATATTTAAAGCTTCCATCCTCTTTTACAATGTCTGCATCAGCTTTTGATGCCTCAAGTAAAAATGCGTTTCCGTAATCAAAGAAATAGGTTCCTCTATTAACATGCTTATTAATAATTTCTACATGCCTTTTTAGAGTTGATTTGACTTCACTTTTGAATTTTATCGGATTTTCATAGATTAATTTATTAGCCTCTTCAAATGAATAACCAACAGGATAATAACCACCAGACCAAGGATTGTGAAGAGAGGTTTGATCACTGCCTATATCGACCATAATATTATTCTCATACAATGATTCCCACACATCAACAATATTTCCATGGTATGCAATTGATACTACCTCGTTGTTTTCTTGGGCGGTTTTTAATCTTTCAACTAATTCTGTAGTATTATTTATAATCTCATCTACCCAATTTTGTGAATGTCTTGTTTCGATAGCTTTTCTATTAACTTCTGCACATACTGTGATGCATTCTGAAATATTTCCTGCTTTTGGTTGAGCTCCACTCATACCCCCCAAACCTGATGTAACAAATATTCTTCCTTTTGGCTTTTTTTTGATTTTTCTAAATGCGTTAAGTACTGTAATTGTTGTTCCATGAACAATTCCTTGAGGTCCGATATACATGTAACTTCCTGCTGTCATTTGCCCATATTGACTCACACCAAGCGCATTGAATTTTTCAAGGTCTAACTTCTTTGAGTAATTAGGAATTACCATACCATTTGTCACTACGACTCTGGGTGCATTAAAGTTTGAAGGAAATAACCCCATAGGGTGACCCGAATACATCACAAGCGTTTGATCATCAGTCATTATTGCTAAATAACTCATAGTTAAAAGATATTGAACCCAATTTTGAAAGACAGCTCCGTTTCCACCATAAGTAATGAGTTCATGTGGGTGTTGTGCCACCCTTTTATCAAGATTATTTTGAATCATCAGCATGATTGAGGCTGCTTGTTTTGATTTGTGTGGATAATCTTCAATCGGTCTGGCATACATTTCATAGTCAGGTCTGAATCTGTACATGTAAATTCTACCATATTCTTCAAGTTCGGATTTGAATTCGGTTATTAATTCTTCATGAAATTTTTTATCAAAGTATCTAAGTGCATTTCTTAATGCAAGCTTTTTTTCTTCAGGCGTTAAAATACTTTCCCTTACAGGTGCATGATTTACATTACTGTCATACTCCTTTTTTGCAGGAAGTTCATCAGGAATACCTAATAAAATTTGTTTTTTAAAGTCCATTTAAAATATGAGTTATGCTTTAGCTATCAACAATTGTAATACCAAAGATAAATTAAAACACAATATTTTCGATTATCTTTACAATAGGTTATTGATATGAAAAAAGTCTCTCTAATCTTAGTCATTTTGTTTCTAACCTTTAGTTGCGGAACTAAGAGAGTCATCTACAACAACAAATCAGAAGAATTCAAAAAAGAGGTCAAAACCAAAAAAGAAAAACCAAAAAAGAAAAAATCGAAAAAAGCTGTAATACTCCCAAAAATTTTAAATATAGAAGATTATGTTAAATATTTCTCAGGTATTGCAATGGATGAAATGATTCAATTTGGTATTCCAGCAAGTATTACTTTAGCTCAAGGAATTTTGGAATCTGGGGTAGGTAAAGGAAGGTTAGCAGTCGAGGCTAATAATCACTTTGGGATTAAGTGTCACGATTGGAACGGAAAAAAAATATTTCATGACGATGATGAGGAGCAAGAGTGTTTTAGGAAATATGATAATCCTGAATATTCTTATAGAGACCATTCACTATTTCTATCCAACAGAGAAAGATATACTTTTTTATTCGAATTAAAAAAAGACGATTATAAGCAATGGGCAAGAGGTCTTAAAAAAGCAGGATATGCAACCGATCCAAAATATCCTAAAAAATTAATCGATTTGGTTGAGAGATATGAACTTTACAAATATGATAATGTAGTTCTCAAGAAAAAAAACAGGCTATATAAAGTCAAAAAAAGGGATACTTTAAATTCAATTTCTAAAAAATTTAATATTCCAATAGATTTGATTAAAAAACTTAATAGTTTACAAGGGGATAGTTTGAGCTTAGGTCAAATTTTAATAATAAAAAAATAATACTCAAGTCATCAACATTTTTGGTGTAATCAATATAGTGGACCAGTGAGGATTGTTTGATTATAGCCTGAGCCAAAACTTTGTTGATGATCTTGAATATTAAATATTTAATAAAATTAATTTAAAATTTCTTTCAAAAAACGCAATACTTTAATAACAAATTAACATGTATATGTTAATAAAGTTTGTTTAAATTCTGTCAATTGATACCAATAATGAACCGGAATTACCATTCCAGTTTTCTTCGGCTCTAAAACCATTTTTTAAGCAAATTTCTCTAACATTTTTCTTCATTTCTTCACTATTTCCAGTTATTATTTCAAAGTCGTTAATTCCGTCATTATAATTACTAATTAACCAGTCAGGTAGTGCATCCTTTACTTTTGAATAAGTATATCCGTGAAGATCAATTTTTAACAAAAAATATTATTTAAGTTTTGAAATATAAATTTCATTTTCAATTTTTTCGACCTTGATAAGCCCAAATTTTCTTAGTGCCTTAATTGCTTTGTCCCATGCTTTATTGCTAATATCAATTTTATCTTTTACCTCACCAATTAATTGATTTTCTGTAGATAGATTTTCAAATACTAATTTCTCATTTTCATTCATTGAAATTTTCTTTTTCTCGGGTCTCATTTGTGGAAAAAACAATACCTCTTGAATGGATGAATTATTAGTCATAAGCATCACCAATCTGTCAATACCAATTCCAATTCCTGATGTTGGAGGCATTCCATATTCAAGAGCTCTTAAAAAATCATAATCGATAAATTCTCCAGCTTCTAAATCACCTTTCCTTGACAACTCAAGTTGTTTTTCAAATCTTTCTTTTTGGTCTATTGGATCATTTAACTCACTGTATGCATTGGCTATCTCCTTACCATTAATAATCAACTCAAACCTTTCGGTTAAGTCTTTATTTTTTCGATGTATTTTTGTTAGTGGGCTCATTTCTTTTGGATAATCCATTACAAAAGTAGGTTGTATAAAATTTGGCTCACACTTATCGCCAAAAATAGAATCAATAATTTTTCCTTTACCCATAGTGTTATCTATTTCAATATTTAAGTCCCGAGCTGTTTTTCTAAGCATCGATTCATTCATATTAGAAATATCAATTCCAGTGAATTTTTTAATAGAATCATAAATTGTAATTCTTTCATAAGGGGCTTTAAAGTCAATTATGTTATCACCAACTATAACTTTGGTATTACCTGTTGAATCAACAGAAACTTTTTCAAGAAGCTTCTCGGTCATCTCCATCATCCAGTTATAATCTTTGTATGAGACGTAAAGCTCGAGAATTGTAAATTCTGGATTGTGTGTTCTATCCATACCCTCGTTTCTGAAATCTTTTGCAAATTCATATACCCCATCAAAACCACCAACAATTAAACGTTTAAGGTACAATTCATTAGCTATTCTAAGGTACAGAGGTACATTTAAAGCATTATGGTGAGTTAAAAAAGGCCTTGCAGTTGCTCCACCTGGAATTGGTTGCAATATTGGAGTCTCAACTTCAAGGTATTCTTGATTATTTAAAAACTCTCGAATGCTATTTGTAATGAGTGTTCTTGTTTTAAATGTTTCTTTGACGCCTGAATTAACAATTAGATCTACATATCTCTGACGGTATCTAAGTTCAGGATCGTTAAATTCATCATATAAATTCCCATCACTGTCCTCTTTTGGAAACGGCAATGGTTTAATAGCTTTTGAAAGTAACTTGAAGTTTTTGACTAAAACTGTTTTTTCTCCAACTTTAGTTTTGAATAATTCCCCCTCGACACCAATTATATCACCGATGTCAAGTAATTTTTTGTATAATTCATTATACATGAACTTATCATCACCCGCGCAAATTTCATCTCTGTTAAAATACAGTTGAATTTTGCCTTTGCTATCTAAAAGTTCAGCAAAACTTGCATTTCCCTGAATTCTTCTAGACATTAGACGTCCAGAAATAACAACTTTTTTGTTAACAGCAAAGTCACTTTTAATATCTGAAGAGTAGTCAGAAACAGGGAATAATTCTGCAGGATATGGGTCAATGCCTAAATCTCTAATTTTTTTTAATTTATCTCTTCTAACTAATTCCTGTTCGCTAAAATCCATTAATTGAAAGTTGTTATTTTACAAATATACTTTTAATTGAAATAAAAATGAATAACGATTTAATTTTTAAAAGATAACTATATTTACATTAATTGTTATTTATGAGCTTATTCAGAGTTTTTTTATCCATTTTATGTCCTCCATTAGCTGTTATCGATCAGGGATGTGGATCAATATTAATTGTATTTATTTTATGGGTTTGTGGTTGGGTTCCAGGTGTTATTGCTGCCCTTGTAATATTAAATAACCACAAGAGATAATTATGAACAAACAAATTAAATTTATTGATTTGGGGCTAATGGACTATAAAGAAGCATGGGATTATCAGCAAAATTTATTTGATGAAATAGTTGAGATAAAAAAACAAAATCGAAAAAAAAATAAAAATCTTAAAACCCCAAATTACTTTTTACTTGTTGAGCATCCACATGTATATACGTTAGGTAAAAGTGGTGATCTGTCAAACTTATTGATTGATGGGTCAGAGTTAAAAAATAAAAATGCAAGCTTTTATAAAATCAATCGTGGGGGTGATATAACCTATCATGGTCCTGGACAAATTGTTGGTTATCCGATTTTAGATTTAGAAAATTTTTTCACTGATATTCATAAGTATTTACGTTTTTTAGAGAATTCTGTTATACAAACATTAGAATATTTTGGTATTAAAGGTGAAAGGAATCCTGGTAAAACAGGTGTTTGGATTGATATTAACAAACCATTTCCGAAAAAGATATGTGCAATGGGTGTACGTGCAAGTAGATGGGTTACGATGCATGGTTTTGCTTTAAACGTAAATGTTGATTTAGATTATTTTAATAACATCATTCCATGTGGTTTAAGTGATCATACAGTAACTTCAATCAAAAATGAATTAAATCAATCAGATATAAATATTGAAGGAGTTAAAGACCTTTTAAAAAATAATTTTTCAAAAACTTTTAATTCAGAATTTATTTGATCGTTTGATATTTAATATTTTTAGAATTAGTTTTTATTGAAAATTCGATTGCATTTTTTTCAAAAATAAAGTCAGCATTATTTTTTGACTTTATGGGGAATCCTTTAATTAAATTTAATTCATTGTCAAATAAGTAAATTTTATTGTTTTGAGAATCGAATATGTTTATAAAACTTTTATCATTTCTCAAATAAATTTTAAAATCCTCATATTTTCCGAATGCAATCTCAATATTATTTTTGGTGTTGGATAAAATATTTCTTTCTAATGTAAATATAGATTTTTTTTCACCAGCAAGTTTAATATTATTAGCAATTGACTTTTCCAGAAATGTGTTTCCTTGCATATCAATTTTAATTACTTCATTTAAGTCTGTTGTTGATACCAGAAAATTTTGATATTCAAATATTTCATTTTCAGAAAAATTATGTTTTCTTTTTGTTTTAATTCTAATTTTCCCTCTACGGTTCAAAATTTTAAGTTCATCGTTTGTCTTAAATACAATTATGTCTTTATTGCTGATTCTAAAATGCTTTGGCTTAGTAATGATTCTTCCTTTTTTATCATAATTAAATCCTCTAATAATATTTCCTTTTGAATCAAACATATACAACTCATTATTTTGAGTTATTAATAACCTGTAGTTTTTATTATTATCATAGTCAAACACCGAAAGGGGTTTAGTAATAGCATCATTGAATTTAAGGGGAAATTTTCCCACATCTCTTCCTTTTCTATCTAACATGTAAAGTGACTTTTTAGTTACAAATGCTAACTGTAGCTTACCGTTTTTATAGCTATCAATTTGATTAATTTCTTTAATAATCTTTCCATCAATTTTTTTGGTCCACTCAACCTGGCCTGAATTATTTATTAAATACAAAATATTTTGAGAATCCTGAACAATAATTTCATTACTATTATTAATATGATTTTTTACAATCAATGGCCCAAGAATGATTTCATTAGAAATACTGGCCTCAAATTTCAATTCTATTAAAGAGTCGAGTGCTTTTTTTTTATAATCAGAAATTAAACCATTAACATTTATTATTTCATCACCTTTTTTTAACTGAAATATTTTATAGTTTTCTGACAATGAATCTGAATTTTCAAAATTAAAAAAGTTAAATTTTTTTTCATGATTTGTACTTATCAAATCATAATCTTCAATTAAATCATTTTTAAATTTAAAATACACATCCCTTTTTGGACTTGGTATTTCTTGAATAGAAATTTTTTTATCTTTATTTTGATTGATCACATGATAATTATCTACTACACCATTTATCGAAATTAGTTTATTAGACGCATCAATATTTAAAAATAAATTACCGTCTGAATTTTCAAATTCATTACCAAAAATTTTATTCATAAAAGTAGATGTATTTGCGCTATCCAGCGCCACACTAAAGTTTGTATTTATCAGATTTATTTTTTGAAATTTGGAAGCGAAATAATTAATATTAATTTTTGGATTCGCTAGGGGATTGTTTGAAATAATATCAAATTTTTCGTACTTAAATTTATTGTCTGTGATACTGTCATTTGATATTTCTAATCCAATTATATTATAATTCAACATCCCATTCGAATCATATAGCCCTACTAAAACTTCTTTATCATTATCAATTTTTGATAATTGTTTAACAAGATTTTTAAGTATCATATTTGAATTTGAGACGGAATTCAAATAACTGTTATTTTCTAGGCTATTTTTAAATTTCCCAAGGTTATTTATCGAAATTACAGCACTTGAATTTTCGGGCAATAGGTTATAAGAATTTATTTCTTTTTTTATAATTTTTTCACAAGACGAAAAAATAAAAACCATTAGGATAATTAATACTTTGTTTCTCATAGACATATTAATTATTCACTAAATTATAAATCAATTGTTAATTGTTTGTCAAAAAGCTTGAAACTTTTTCTGTGGTGTTTTGTGATTCCATGTTTTTTTAAAGCTTCCTTGTGCTCCTTAGTCGGATATCCCTTGTTTTTAAACCAAAAATACTTTGGAAACTTTTTAGAAATTTTTTTCATATAAATATCTCTTGAATATTTAGCTAGAATTGAAGCTGAAGCAATACTTAAGTATTTAGCATCCCCCTTGACTATTGTTTCGTGAGGAATATTGCTATATTTTTTAAATTTATTTCCATCGATAATCAAAAATTTTGGTTTGATTACAAGATTATCTATGCATCTATGCATAGCCAATATTGATGCATTAAGAATATTTACTTCATCTATTTTTTTTGGAAATACATTTTGAATGGTATACGTGATTGAATTTTCTATTATAATTTTTGATAATTTTTCTCTTTGTGCTGATGATAGTTTCTTAGAATCGTCAATTAGTTCATTTTTAAAATTTGGTTTTAATATAACTGCTGCAGCTGTTACAGGCCCTGCTAAACAACCTCTGCCAGCTTCATCAATACCACACTCATGAATGTATTTGCTATATCTAGATTTGAGCATAAATATTTGTTAATTATTATTTGTTAATTGGATTCTGATTAATTTTGTGATGATATTGATTCTGATGAGAAACATAATAAATATATTTTTTTTAATTTTTATTTTTAAAATTGGTAATTCCCAAGAACTTCAAAGACCACCAAATAGGATTCAAGATATTGAGATAGATGACAATTTACAAAATTCATCAGTCAGGGATTCCATCATGAGTAAATTTGGTGATAGAAGCACGAAGCTCAACAAAAATCCGGATGCTAAGATTCAAGATTATTTAATCATTACAAAATATCATGATACCATTATTGTTGATACATCACTGACAATTGAAAAGTATCATAAAATAAATTATTTAAGAAGAGACAATTTTGATTTAATACCTTTTTCTAATACAGGCGTTGCATATAACACATTGTCTTTCTCAGGAATTAATTCAATTGCTCCTAAAATGGGAGCATCAAACAAATATTTATCTTATGATTCAGCGGATGATGTTGTGTATTATGATTTGCCTACTCCTTTCACAGAGCTTATGTATCGATCAGTTTTTGAGCAAGGACAAATGCTTGATGCTATTTACTCGGTAAATACATCTCGTCAATTTAATTTTTCAATCTCAAGAAAAGGCTTAAGGTCACTTGGTAATTATCAAAATTTTATAAGTAGTAGCTCAAATTTCAAGATTAGTACAAATTATTTTTCAAAAAATAATAAATATAGATTTAGAACTCATTACACGAATCAAAAGCTTTTCTCAGAACAAAATGGAGGCATAACCAACTCTGATATCTCAAATTTTGAAAATGGAAATAGTCAATTCATTGACAGAGGGGTTTTTGATCCAAACTTTGAAAATGCACATAATGAGTTTTTGGGAAAAAGGTTCTATTTAGATCAATCTTATGTTCTTATTGAAAAAGACTCAATAACTGATAGCAGTTTAGAATTATTTAATGCAATTTATCTTGAAGAAAAAAAATATAAATTTCAACAAACATCGAGTGATGAATTTTTTGGTGATTCTTTTGTTTCTCAGGAAATTAACGACAAAATATTACTTAATACACTGAACATCAACACTGGATTAACGTATAATTCTGAAAACTCAGGAAAAATCAAATTGGGGCTTAGATACACTGGAGATAAATACTCTTTGGAAAATTTTCAAATTGAACAATATATAGACAACACTCAAACTATAAATTCAAAAACCACATTTTTTATTACTGAATACTCTAATGAATTTTCAAAAATTCATTTGCATGCAAAAACAGAAAGTTTCATTTTTGGTGATAATAAATCAAACCTGTACGCTTCAACAATTAAGTTCAGATTGAAGAATAGCAATTCTTTAGCCATAAATTATAAATTACTTTCATCCACACCAAACTATAATTTTCTATTATATAGAAGTAATTATGAGAATTATAATTGGAACAATCAATTTGATAATTCAACTACTAATTCGATTTCATTTGATTTAGAATTAGATAAATTTTTTGAAATGAAGGTTGGTTTAATATCTGTTAAAAAACATTTACAATTTGAAAAAATAACTGATGGTCTACCAGATTCAAGTGAATACTCAATATTTCCCGTTCAACACAATGAAAACCTTGATATTTTCAAGATTCAGTTAAACCGAGAAACTAATTTTGGTAAATTTTCAATTGATACACGATTCCTTTTTCAAAAATCCCTTTCTAATGAAATAATCCATATACCTCAAATAGTTTCAAGAAATACAATTTATTACACTACCCATATGTTTAGAAAAGCACTGTTTTTACAGACAGGATTTGGAGTAAAATATTTCTCAAAATTTTATATGAATGGTTATGATCCATTGCTATCAGAATTATATGTTCAAAACGAAAAAAAGATCGGAGAGTTTCCGATTATTGATTTTTTTATAAATGCCAAAATTCAGCAAACAAGGTTATATTTTAAATTTGAGCATTTTAATTCTTCATTTACAGGTTATAATTATTATTCAGCACCAAATTACCCCTATAGAGATTTTACTTTCAGATTTGGTTTAGTTTGGAATTTCTTTATGTAGTTAACCATTAACATTAAATTAGATTTCTTTTAGATTAGTTACTTGATAATTAAATAGTTGTATTTTTTCTCTGAAAAATATCTGTAAAATGTTTTGTACATATCAAAAAGATACTATATTTGCAGGCGCTTAAGGGTAAATGACCAAATGTTTATGGTTAAAACTGTTGATAAAAAATTCTTTATTTCAGTTTAATTTGCTTTGCTAGCGTCTAAAAGGGTTTTATATTTATACCCCTGCTTTCTTGAAAGCAGAGAAAAATTTATGTTCATTAAAATATTGAAATTGATTGACAGCGTAAATTAAAATTTATTTTAATTTCAGAGAATAAACCATCATGAGCAGATAGAATTTAATTTCTTTAGTTGTTAAATAGTATTTAAAATTTAACAATGAAGAGTTTGATCCTGGCTCAGGATGAACGCTAGCGGCAGGCCTAATACATGCAAGTCGAGGGGTAACAGGAAGTGCTTGCACTTCGCTGACGACCGGCGCACGGGTGAGTATCGCGTATACAATCTGCCTCATACTGGGGAATAGCCCGAAGAAATTTGGATTAATACCCCATAGTATCTTTTTAAGGCATCTTATTAAGATTAAAGGTTACGGTATGAGATGAGTATGCGTTCTATTAGCTAGTAGGTGTGGTAACGGCACACCTAGGCTTCGATAGATAGGGGCCCTGAGAGGGGGACCCCCCACACTGGTACTGAGACACGGACCAGACTCCTACGGGAGGCAGCAGTAAGGAATATTGGTCAATGGACGAAAGTCTGAACCAGCCATGCCGCGTGCAGGATGACTGCCCTATGGGTTGTAAACTGCTTTTATATAGGAAGAAAAACTTTCTCGTGAGAGAGCTTGACGGTACTATAAGAATAAGGATCGGCTAACTCCGTGCCAGCAGCCGCGGTAATACGGAGGATCCAAGCGTTATCCGGAATCATTGGGTTTAAAGGGTCCGTAGGTGGACAAATAAGTCAGAGGTGAAATCCTGCAGCTCAACTGTAGAACTGCCTTTGATACTGTTTGTCTTGAGTTATTATGAAGTGGTTAGAATGTGTAGTGTAGCGGTGAAATGCATAGATATTACACAGAATACCGATTGCGAAGGCAGATCACTAATAATTAACTGACACTGAGGGACGAAAGCGTGGGTAGCGAACAGGATTAGATACCCTGGTAGTCCACGCCGTAAACGATGGTCACTAGCTGTTTGGACTTCGGTCTGAGTGGCTAAGCGAAAGTGATAAGTGACCCACCTGGGGAGTACGTTCGCAAGAATGAAACTCAAAGGAATTGACGGGGGCCCGCACAAGCGGTGGAGCATGTGGTTTAATTCGATGATACGCGAGGAACCTTACCAGGGCTTAAATGTTAGGTGACAGGTCTAGAAATAGATTTTTCTTCGGACACTTAACAAGGTGCTGCATGGTTGTCGTCAGCTCGTGCCGTGAGGTGTCAGGTTAAGTCCTATAACGAGCGCAACCCCTGTTGTTAGTTGCCAGCGAGTAATGTCGGGAACTCTAGCAAGACTGCCAGTGCAAACTGTGAGGAAGGTGGGGATGACGTCAAATCATCACGGCCCTTACGTCCTGGGCTACACACGTGCTACAATGGTAGGTACAGAGAGCAGCCAATGCGCAAGCATGAGCAAATCTATAAAACCTATCTCAGTTCGGATCGGAGTCTGCAACTCGACTCCGTGAAGCTGGAATCGCTAGTAATCGGATATCAGCCATGATCCGGTGAATACGTTCCCGGGCCTTGTACACACCGCCCGTCAAGCCATGGAAGTTGGGAGTGCCTGAAGTCCGTTTCCGCAAGGATCGGCCTAGGGTAAAATCGATAACTAGGGCTAAGTCGTAACAAGGTAGCCGTACCGGAAGGTGCGGCTGGAACACCTCCTTTCTAGAGAAGGACGACTAAAGTTTCTTAAACTATCTAATCAAATAGTTTATTCTCAACGCTGTTAATTATAAATCATACAAAAGTGCAGTCTCATAGCTCAGCTGGTTAGAGCGCTACACTGATAATGTAGAGGTCGGCAGTTCAAGTCTGCCTGAGACTACTACGTTTAGTTTTATTACTAAATAAATGAGGATTTTAGTAGCTGATTATGATTCTAATAACTCATTTATAAGGGGGATTAGCTCAGCTGGCTAGAGCGCTAGATTTGCATTCTAGAGGTCGTGGGTTCGACTCCCACATTCTCCACAATCAGCATAAGCTGAAAATGTTCTTTGACATATTGAAAAAATACATGAAATTAGAAAATTTCTAAAAAGTAAATTTAAATTAAGTTTACGAGCAAATAATTTATAACTCATAAAAATACAAAAGTTACAATAAGCTAAATAAGAGCGTACGGTGGATGCCTAGGCTCTCAGAGACGATGAAGGACGTGATAAGCTGCGATAAGCTACGGGGATTGGCACACACAATTTGATCCGTAGATTTCCGAATGGGGAAACCCACTATATTGAAGATATAGTATCCGTTAAGGAAGTGAACCCAGGGAACTGAAACATCTAAGTACCTGGAGGAAAAGAAAACAAAAGTGATTCCGCTAGTAGTGGCGAGCGAACGCGGAATAGCCCAAACCAAAGTTGTTTCGGCAATTTTGGGGTTGTAGGACCACAATATTGAATGTTTAATGAATTAGAATTCTTTGGAAAAAGAAACCATAGAGGGTGATAGTCCCGTATAAGTAAAGAGAATTATTCATAGTGGTATCCTGAGTAGCGCGGGACACGTGTAATCCTGTGTGAATCTGGCGGGACCATCCGCTAAGGCTAAATACTCCTGAGAGACCGATAGTGAACTAGTACCGTGAGGGAAAGGTGAAAAGAACCTTGAATAAAGGAGTGAAATAGACCCTGAAACCATACGCTTACAAGCGGTCGGAGCCATTCGTGGTGACGGCGTGCCTTTTGCATAATGAGCCTACGAGTTACCGTTTCTAGCAAGGTTAAGTACTTTAGGTATGGATCCGTAGCGAAAGCGAGTCTGAATAGGGCGCTTTAGTTAGTGGCGGTAGACGCGAAACCGTGTGAGCTACCCATGGGCAGGGTGAAGCTATAGTAACATATAGTGGAGGCCCGAACCCGTTGACGTTGAAAAGTCTTGGGATGACCTGTGGGTAGGGGTGAAAGGCCTATCAAACTCGGAAATAGCTCGTACTCCCCGAAATGCATTTAGGTGCAGCGTTGATTTAGTTTTATAGAGGTAGAGCTACTGATTGGATGCGGGGGTTTCACCACCTACCAATTCTTGACAAACTCCGAATGCTATAAAATGATGATCAGCAGTGAGGGCATGGGTGCTAAGGTCCATGTCCGAGAGGGAAAGAACCCAGACCATCAGTTAAGGTCCCAAAATGTATGTTAAGTTGAATAAACGAGGTTGAACTGCTTAGACAGCTAGGATGTTGGCTTGGAAGCAGCCATTCATTTAAAGAGTGCGTAACAGCTCACTAGTCGAGCGGTTCGGCATGGATAATAATCGGGCATAAACATACTACCGAAACTATGGACTTGTAAAAGTGGTAGGGGAGCATTGTAGTGTCGTTGAAGGGGAAGCGTAAGCTTCCCTGGAGAAGCTACAAAAGAAAATGTAGGCATAAGTAACGATAATGCGGGCGAGAAACCCGCACACCGAAAGACTAAGGTTTCCTCAGCTATGCTAATCAGCTGAGGGTTAGTCGGGACCTAACGCGAACCCGAAAGGGGTAGTGGATGGACAACAGGTTAATATTCCTGTACCTGCTCACAATGAAAGTGACGGAGGCGTAGATTTGGTGCGTACTGACGGAATAGTACGTTGAAGCCAGTGGTAACACGGCAATAGTACACTGAAACTTCGGTGGATGTGATAATCCAGAGTAACGACTTCCAAGAAAAACGAGTGAAGCAGCCCGTACCCTAAACCGACACAGGTAGTCGGGATGAGAATTCTAAGGTGCTCGAGTGATTCATGGCTAAGGAACTAGGCAAAATAGACCCGTAACTTCGGGAGAAGGGTCGCCCATCTTCGGATGGGCCGCAGTGAACTGGTCCAGGCGACTGTTTATCAAAAACACAGGGCTATGCTAAATCGAAAGATGATG
>CACLPI010000002.1:0-37500 GCA_902608795.1 uncultured Bacteroidota bacterium | reverse complement strand
TTTCTTGGGCAATAATTGCACTCAGTATTAATAGCTTTGACACTTGGTTTAATCCTGCTACACATTCCCTAGTTGATGGATTTGGAAATCTTCCCTTAGATGAAAAAACACACTTAATGGAAGAAACATTATTACATCATCTGGGAAAGACAGCTGAAATATTAGTATTTCTTATTGGAGCAATGACTATTGTTGAAATAGTCGATTATTTTAATGGTTTCAGTGTATTTCAAAAAATTATAAATTTTAAAACTAAAAAAGCAATTTTATGGGTGTTTAGTGGATTGGCTTTTATCTTATCAGCAATTATAGATAATCTTACCGCAACTATTGTCTTAATTTCTATTTTACAAAAAGTTGTTTCTGATAAAAAACTTAGACTTTGGTACGCCGCCCTTATTGTAGTTGCTGCCAATGCTGGTGGAGCTTGGTCACCAATCGGAGATGTAACCACAACTATGCTTTGGATTGGGGATAAAGTTTCAACTCCAATGTTAATACAATATTTATTGCTTCCTTCTATAGCTTGTGCAGTTGCAGCAGCAGGTGTTGCCTCTATTTTACCTGTGTTTAAAGGTAATATTAAACTTAACCCAGTTAAAGATGAAGCAAATAAATATTCACTTAGAATGTTGGTTTTAGGTTTAGGATCAATTATTTGTGTTCCAGTTTTTAAAATTATTACTCATCTACCCCCTTATGTAGGTATGATGCTAGCACTTGGTGTTGTTTCAGTTTTTGCAGAAATATATAGTAATAGAGAATTTTCATTGTCGCAAGCAACTGGACCTGATCCAGATGGGAATGCAAATGAATCAAGTCATCATGAAAGTCCTGTTCATAAATCTTTAACTAAAATAGAGATGCCAAGTATCTTATTTTTCCTTGGTATTTTATTAGCAGTTGCTGCACTTGAATCTTTAGGACTTTTATTCGTGTTTGCTACAATACTTAAAGAAACTATATCATTAGATCTTTTAATGGTATTATTTGGTTTTGCTTCAGCTGTTATAGATAACGTTCCCCTTGTAGCTGCCAGTTTAGGTATGTTTACAGAGTTTGCCCCAGACGATCAATTATGGCATTTCCTTGCATATTGTGCCGGAACAGGTGGAAGTATGTTAATTATCGGCTCAGCTGCTGGTGTGGTTGCAATGGGTATGGAAAAAATTACTTTTGGCTGGTATCTAAAGAAAATTCTTTGGATTGCTTTAGTTGGATATTTTGCTGGAATAGCAGTATTTATGCTTATGAGAAATTTAATCTGATAATTGGAGTACAACTCTCTTTTAGAATGGATGTTTAATAAGCTCCCGATGTACCAAAATCTTGGGGAATCAGCTTATAAAAAAGACCTTTCCAACATTGTTTTAATTTGTGAGCATTTAAATAACCCTCATAATAATTTTAAATCAATACATATAGGTGGAACAAATGGTAAGGGTTCTTGCGCACATATGTTAAGTTCAATACTACAGGAAGCAGGATACGACGTAGGTCTTTACACATCACCTCATTTGGTCGATTTTAGAGAAAGAATAAGAATTAATGGTGAAATGATTTCTAAAGATTCAGTTTCTGAATTTATACACCATAATTTTGATTTTTTTGAATCTAATAATGTTTCATTTTTCGAAATGACTGTTGGATTAGCTTTTGATTATTTTAGTAAAAACAGAGTTGATATTGCAGTAATCGAGGTTGGAATGGGTGGCAGGCTTGATTCAACAAATATTCTAAACCCTATTCTTTCGGTTATCACTAATATCAGTATCGATCATACTAAATTTTTAGGTGAAAATATTTTTGATATTGCAAAAGAAAAAGCTGGAATCATAAAAGAAAACACCCCCGTAGTGGTAGGGGAAACCCAACAGCAAATCAAGTCAATATTCACTGATACTAGCAAGTTAAAAAATTCTGAATTAGTATTTGCTGATCAGTTTAATTATGAAATATTTAGTTGTGATTTAAAGGGTGCATATCAGAAAAAAAATATTAAAACTGTTTTAAAGTCTCTTGAAATTTTACAGAAAATTGACTTTAAAATTAATACAGAACACATAGCGTTTGGTTTGAAAAATGTAACTAAAAATACTGCTCTAATGGGTAGGTGGCAGGTTATTCAAGATAATCCAACGATTATATGCGATACAGCTCATAATGAAGCTGCAATTTCAGAAGTAATATCTCAAATATTAAGCTTAGAATATTCAACATTACACTTTGTTGTTGGATTTAGTAATGATAAGAATCTTGAAAAAATATCAAAAATATTTCCTCAAGATTCAAAATACTATTTTGTAAAACCAAATATTCAAAGAGCAATTGAAGCTGACGAGGTTAGAAAAACCTTTAAATCAAATAAAAGGCATGGTGAATGTTATGAATCAACTAAAACCGCAATTGAACATATAAAAAAAATATATTCCACAGATGATATAATATTCATTGGCGGCAGTACTTTTGTTGTCGCTGAAATTTTATAAATTTAATGATTTTGAAAGGTTGGAAGTTTATAATATTATTGGTCAGCTAATAATTGACACATATGAAGAGTCTGTTGATTTTTCCGACTACGAAAATGGGGTTTATATTATTAAAGTATATGACAGTAATGGTAATAGTGATAGCACCAAGTTGATTAAAAATTAACAATTTAGCCAATATTTAATTTTTCTTTTGAAGAATTAATAATAATACTATATTTGTGAGCCTTATAAAAGTACCCATTGGGTTAATTTACCAACCCTTTTAACCTATGGGTACAAAGGTAATCCTTAATAATATAATTTTGGATTAAGTTTTTCATTTGGGGCGCGTAGCTCAGTTGGTTCAGAGCACTTGGTTTACACCCAAGGGGTCAGGGGTTCGAATCCCTTCGCGCCCACATTTTTAAACCTCAACTTCTAGTTGGGGTTTTTTGATTAACATGTATTTTTAAAATTCTTTTTCTCTCATCTTTTACCTTCTTGTTTTTTAGATGACCCCATATTTTATCTTTACCATATTTTGAAGTTTCTTTAAGATTTACAATGGGTGAAGGGTAATCTTTACCGACTTTAAACATGTAAATTTCTGATTCCATCTCACTCATCAGCCATGGTTCATGAATGAATTCTTTAGGAATATTTTTTAGCTCTGGAATCCATTTTTTTATAAATGCTCCTTCAGGGTCATGATCTTTTGAGTTCTTTACTGGATTGTAAATTCTGATTGTATTTACACCTGTTGTACCAGCTTGCATTTGAAATTGAGTGTAGTGGATTCCAGGTTCATAATCCAAAAATTGCTTTGCGAGAAAGTAAACCCCGTCTCTCCAATCCTGATCTAGGTTATGAACAAAAAAAGACACTAACATTGCTCTCATTCTAAAATTTATCCAACCAGTATTTTTTACTGCTCTTATACTTGCATCAATTAAGGGATATCCTGTTTTACCTTCTTCCCAAGCTTTTATGTATTTAATGTTGGTATTTCTTTTTAGTGATTTAAAACCTTTATTTATAAAATCAGTTTCATAGGTACAATCAACTTCAAATTTTTGAATGAAATGACAGTGCCAATGAAGTCTTGATATTATCGCATTAATTGAGCTTAAATTTTTATTCTTTTGTTTAAGTTTCATTAATTGATGATAAACCAGTCTAATATTTAAATTACCCCACGAAATATAAGGAGAAAGCCTGCTGCAAGATATCCTACTTTTTTCAGGCTTAGATATATTATATGCATAGCCACTAACCCTTTCATTACAAAAAGATTTTAAATATTTCCATGCCATTGTCTCACCAGCTGGTTGAAACAAGTCGTTATTTTTATCAAGTTTATTTGAAAAAGACTTAGGTAAATTAAAATTATTTTTGAGATTTATTTTTTCCTGTTTTTCAAAACGGTTATTAATAATTTCATTGTGCATGAATTTATACCAGATTTTATTCCAGTTTTTTCTGTTTCTAATCCCCCTTAAAATGCCATCTCTTTGATATTCTGTCCAATTGATTCCTTTATCTGTACACAAGCTTTTAATTTTTAAATCTCGGTCCCATGAAGATTTAATACCAGACTCTTGATAACTATATATATTCTCAATTTTAAATTGCTTGAGTAGGTCTTTAAAAATTTTAATACTTAATCCATAAAATATTTTGACTTCCTTATTAAATCTTGACAACTTACTGTTAATGTCAATAATTGAATCAAATATAAATTTTAGGTGTCTGTCGCTTGTATCAGGATGCTTTATTAGTTCAGAGTCAAAAATATAAATTGGGATATAAGTTGATTTCATTGATTCTGCAACACGAAATGGTTCGTGATCAATCGTTCTTATATCTCTTTTAATCCAAACAATATTTATTGAAGGTTTAGCCACAAATTAATTATAATTAATTGTGAAATAACATCAATAATTAAACCAATGATTTAAGATTAAATTATTTTTTTCTCTTTTCCCAAATTTCGTGTAAAGGGGCTCCTTTGCTGGTTTTTCCTTTATGAATCCAGTCTCCTTTTTCAATATTGTAATCAAATTCCAAATTCATACCAACACGAGAGTTATCTCTGGAAAAGAATTCAATTTTTTCTGAATACTTTCCATTTATTGTAGTATATGTACCACCACCAGTTCCTTTGAATTCTTTTTTTTCAGTATCAAAAGCAATCCATTGAAATCTTGTTCCAGAAAGAATTTTCATGGTTTTCCTAGGTCTGTCTGTACCTCTCATTTGTTTTTCACCATTTTTATATCTTCCTGACATTAACCATGCACCACTTAAATCTCCTGGTGTTCCATCATCAATTTTAGAAAAATGCCAATCTGCATCTGGTAGAGATAGTTTATCATTTGTAATTTTTACTTCAAATGTTAATGTATTACCAACTCTCTCAGAATTTGCTGTATCAAATTCAACCTTCTCAGTCATCATATTATCCTTTAACTCCCATGTACCACCATTAGAATAAATAAATTCTCCAGATTTTGCATTATACATTACTATTGATTGAAACTTTTCTGAGAAAATAACGATACTTCTAACCATTATTCCGTTATCATCTTCGTAAAATCTTTCCCACGCACCAATCGGGCTTTGTGAAAAGCTCAAAAAATTAATGCTTAACAATATTATAAATAAAAAAATGAATTTTAATTTGATTCTATGTTTCTTCATAATCATGGAATTTTTTAAATTATCATAATAAATGTATATAATTATTAATTTTTTTTGAAAAATATTAAAAATTATTCATAAATTACTTATAATTTATAAAATTTACTCAATTAAAATTAAAACTATAAAATATTATTGCCTATGAAAAAAATTACTCTAATAACATTAGCTCTTTTAATCTTTCATATTTCTTTTTCACAGTCAAGCGATTGTCCAACACCACAGGTTACATCATGGACAATGACAGGTGATGGAGCCTCATTTGATGGTAATAATCAAAGTGAAATTATAGGTTATGAAATTCATTACAGTACTACTAATTTCAGTCTAGGTGATGACGTAAATGTTTATGAATTTGATTCTTTCCCACATACGATCACAGGCTTATTAAATTCTGCTACCACATACTACATGACCATTAGATCGGTTTGTGGAGATGATGACTATTCTGATTGGGAACAGAATCCAAATAATAATGGTAACGGTCCTGATGCTTATACAACAACAACATCAAATTGTCCAGATGAATATGAATTACCAATTGTATGGAGAGATAATTTTGAATGTTATACTCCATTCGCTATTGATAATATTGAAGGATGGACAGTCATAGATGGTGAAGGAGGAACAACATGGGGAGCATCCGATGTTGATTTTACAAACGAAGCTTATGTAGGTGCTGGTATTATATGGAATCAACTTCAGGCAGTTCCTGTAAATGTTGGAGGGGATATAAATGGCTACGCACCCTATGAAGGAAATCAAGGTCTATACTTTTTTGCTTCTGGAGCAAACCAAACAACTTATCCAAATGATGATTGGATGATTAGTCCTGAGTTTACAATTGATGGAGTAACATCACCAACACTAAACTTTTGGGCTAAATCTATAACAGATGCTTATGGTCTGGATAGATTTAGAATAGGAGTGGGAAGTTCAACCAATCCAGCAGATTTTGCGATTATATCGTATGGAAACTATGAGGAGGCTCCAACTGAATGGACTCAATATGAATATGATTTAAGTGAATACGAAGGTCAAACTGTGAGAGTTGGTATTCATTGTGTAAGTAATGATTCTTTCGTATTACAAATGGATGCCTTTGTTGTTGAGGGAACTTTAGGAATTAGTGATACAGATTCTTTACAAATGAGCCTTTATCCAAATCCAACTGACGCTAGTTATGTAACTATCCAAACACCTTTTAATGGTGTTAAAGAAGTACAGGTATTTGATATACTTGGAAAGCGTGTGATAAATACTAATCTTATTTCAGACTCTTTAGATGTTAGTAAATTAAACGCAGGGTTTTATATGGTTAAAGTGACCGTAGATAATCAAACTAAAACATCCAAATTAATTATTGAATAAGATAATTTAAACATAAAAAAAGGCGCTTTAAAAGCGCCTTTTTTTTTAAATAAATAATTTAATCATTCAGTTAATGAGATCAAAAAAGCATATTCCATAGCAGTCTCTTTATACGCTTCAAATCTTCCTGATGCACCACCATGACCTGCATCCATATTACAATACATTAATAATGGCTCTTTATTAGTTCTTCTGTCTCTTAATCTGGCAATCCACTTTGCTGGCTCAAAATACTGAACTTGTGAGTCATGATATCCGGTAGTTATAAAAATTGCTGGATAATCTTTCTCTTCAACTTGATCATAAGGTGAATATGATAGCATATAAAAATATGAATCATTATCATTTGGATCTCCCCATTCGTCAAACTCAAAAGTTGTTAAAGGAATAGTTTCATCCAACATTGTAGTAACAACATCTACAAAGGGAACACCAGCTATTATTCCTTTAAAAACCTCAGGCTCCATATTTGCAACAGCTCCCATCAATAGACCACCAGCACTACCACCCATTGCAAATATTTGATTTTCGTCAACATAATTATTTTTAGCTAAAAACTTAGCACTATCAATAAAGTCCCAAAATGTATTTTTTTTATTGAACATTTTTCCATCTTCATACCATTGTCTTCCTAAATATTGACTACCTCTAATGTGAGCTATGGCGTAAACAAATCCTCTATCCAATAGACTCAGTCTAACAGAACTGAAACTCCCACTGTTTGTTGAACCATATGAACCATAGCCATAAAGCAGAAGCGGATTACCTCCTTCAACATACATATCTTTTCTGTAAACCATTGAAATGGGTACTTTTTCCCCATCTCTTGCATCTGCCCAAACAAGTTTAGATTCATAATTTTTTTTATTAAAATTACCACCCATCACTTCGGACTCCTTCAAAATTATTTTATTTCTAGAATTCATATCATATTCAATTATTGAATTAGGAGTTGTCATAGATGAATATCCATATCTAAATTTATTAGAACCCATTTCTAAATTTGTACTAGAGTAGGCAGAGAATACTTCTTCATCAAAATCAATATAATAGCTTTTACCATTTTTATTTGAAATTACATTAAATCTTCGCTGACCATTTTCTCTTTCGGTGATAACCATAAAATCATCAAATACTTCAACCCCTTCTAGAAGGGTACTTTCTCTATGTTTAATAAATTCTTTCCAGTTTTTTGAAGATGTGTATTCTTCATCACACTGCATTAGTTTAAAATTTTGAGCGCCATTAATATTGGTCCTTATGTACCACTTATTGCCAAGGTGATCAACAGAATATTCTAAACCATCAATTCTTTTTTGAAAGACTTTTAAATCTTCATTGGGGTTATCTGCTGATAAGAAGCTAATTTCATCCGAAATTGTTTTACCACTTACGACCATAATATACTTTTCTGATTTTGACTTATATGAATATAAATTAAACTCATCATCTGCTTCAAAAAAAACTACTTCATCATTTTTATCAGAGTTTAAAATATGTCTCATAACTCTTTCAGTTCTTAATGTATTTGTGTTTTTTTTATTGTAAAAAACTGTTTTATTATCATTTGCCCAAGTAACTCCTCCAGAGGTATTTGAAATACTATGAACATTTTCTTTACCAGATTCCAAATTTTTAAAATTAACGGTATATAATCTTCTACTAACTGTATCAACTGAATATGCCATAATTTTATTATCAGGGCTAATATCAATTCCCCCAATTCTAAAATATTCATGACCTTCTGACATTTCATTGGCGTCAATTAAAATTTCCTCTGGATTATTTATGTTCCCTTTTTTTCGACAATAGATTGGATACTGTTTACCCTTTTCGAAACGAGTGTAATAATAATATCCATTGTCAAGGTATGGTACACTTGTATCATCCTCTTTAATTCTTGATTTTATTTCTTTAAATAATTCATTTTCTAAGTTTTTATATTCTTCCATGTATGTATCCCGATAATCATTTTCAGCATTTAAATAATCAATAACTTCTTGGTTGCCTCTTTCATTAAGCCAATAAAATTCATCGTTTCTTTCATGGTCGTGCATTTTTAAGATTTTATCAACCTTTTTTGCCATTGGCTCTACAAGTTCATTTTTTTTCATGTTGCAAGAATGTAATATTATAATAATTAGTATGAAGTATTTATTCATAATTAATGATTTAAAAATCAATAAACATTGGTGTATTTTTTAACTAATTCCTTTGTCTAATTTATAAAAATAAGCTCCATTTTAACTATTTTTGTTACTCTAAATTATATCGTATTGAATTCAGAATATATACTCTACTTTTTTATTGGCCTTGTAATATTTAATTTCCTATTTACAACTGTGCTTGATTATATTAATGATAAAAATTGGAAAGATGAAATTCCTGATGATTTTAAAGATTTTTATGACTCTGAATCATATTTAAAGGCAAAAGAATATAAAATAGAAAGAGGTAGGTTATCGACTATTAGTAGTTCATTAAACCTAATTTTTACAGTCTTAATGCTATATTTTTTTGGCTATGGATTTATCAGTGATTATGCCATATCAATTTCAGATTCTATATTTATTCAATCATCTATTTTCTTTATGATATTTTATTTATTCACTTATATTTTTGGTCTACCTTTTAGTTATTACTCAACTTTTATTATTGAAGAAAAATTTGGCTTTAATAAAACTGATTTAAAAACATTTATTCTAGATAAAATAAAAAGTTTAATCATGTCTACTATTCTTATAATTGGTTTAACATCGATAGCGGTTTTAATTATTGGATTTTTCACCACTGGTTTTTGGTTATGGTTATGGATTGGTTTATCATTATTTATGCTTTTTGTAAACATGTTCTATGCAGATTTAATTGTTCCGATTTTTAATAAATTAACCCCTTTAGAAGATGGAGAACTAAGAAAAAAAATTGAAGCTTATTCAAAAAAAGTTGGTTATTCCTTAAAAAGTATTTTTGTAATTGATGGTTCTAAACGCTCTTCAAAGGCAAATGCTTTTTTTAGTGGACTTGGTCCAAGAAAGACAATTGCTTTATATGATACTTTAATCGAAAAACATACTGACGAGGAATTAGTTTCTGTCCTTGCACATGAGGTCGGACATTACAAGAAAAAACATATTTTATATTCTATGATTATTACAATTTTTCAATTGGGAATAATGTGTTATTTATTTGAAATCTGCATGCAATACGATTTAATTGCCAATTCATTAGGATCTTTAACTATGAATTTCCACATTGGTATTATTGCATTTAGTTTTTTGTATTCTCCGATTGGCTTAATCACAGGTATTTTTATGAATATTTTGAGTAGAAAAAATGAATTTGAGGCTGATGAATATGCGAAGGAGACCTATAATGGAAATGCTTTAAGTTTGGCTTTAAAAAAACTCTCAGTTGATTCTTTATCTAATCTTTACCCGCACCCCCTGTATGTTTTTATTCATTATTCTCACCCACCTTTAATAAAAAGGTTAAAGGCACTAAATAAAAAAACCCCACTTTCATGAGGTTTTAATTTTTTCGTTAATCTTCAATTTCGTCAATAGGGTCTGTTGCATAAGCTTTAGATATGTCCTTTCGGTCATAATAGTTGTATGCACCCTTTATCATTCCATCATCATTAAACCACAATACAGTGTGGTTTCTGATGGTATACTCTTCACCCGAAAATGACTTGTAAGAATAAGGAGACCATCTCATTAAAAATTGACCTTGCTCCCCTGATGTTGCAAGAATAATCGGAGGCTCTTCATCACCTCCAGAGTCCATTTTCATTTCATCCCATAAACTGAAAACATAATTGAAGCCTTGTCTTGCTTCTTCTTTTCCTTCAAATTTTTCACCATTTGGAAAAACCCACTCCATATCATCAGTGAATAGCTCTAACATTGTTTCAACATCCTTATTTTCAAATGCGGTTTTCATAATCTGAGCCTTTTCCTCAAGCGGGGAATAATCAATAATGGTTGCTCCGTTAACTCCACAATCACATTCTTCACAAGATGTAAATAATAGTGGAAGGATCATTATTGCTAATAGAATTTTTTTCATTTTGTATAATATTAGGTTAGTAAAAAATGAATATATGAATTATTTTTTTTCAAAATATCCTTTTACTTTATTTTTCTCAACTTTATCGAAATCGAAATATTGACCATTAATAGCAATATAAATACCATTTTCAAGGGTTTGTACAAAAGACAACGCACTGCCAAGATTAAAAAATCCATCTGAAGAACTTCCAAACGCATAAGGTATCATTGCGCCTGTTAAAACAATCGTTTTATTTTTAATTTTTTCTGCAATTTTTTCTGCCGTATTTACCATGGTATCTGTACCATGCGTAATGACAATTTTTGATGCTTTAGTTTTTTCGCATTCGTCAATTATCTTTTCAATGTCTTCTTTAGTCATTTCAAGGCTGTCAATCATCATTAAAGTTTTAATATTAACATTTAAACGACACTTACTTCTTTTTAACATTTCTGGCAAATGCGTTTTTTCAAAAAATAAATCACCAGTAATATAATCATAACTTTTATCGAAAGTTCCACCTGTAATTAAAATTTGTATCATTTGGATTAAATTTTATAATAATAAAGAACTAAATATATTATTTATTTTAGAATTCTATAACACAATAAAATCAGTTGAATCTAATTCTTTATAATCTTGTGAAATGAATTTTTAACCCCATCAGAAATGTTAATAATGTAAGTACCATTTTCTAAAAAGCTTACATCGATATTATTTGATCTATGCTCCCTGATTAATTCTTTTCCAAAAATATCAAAAATTATAATTTCAAATTCTGTATTACTATTTATATAAATATAATTTCTAGTTGGATTTGGATATATTGAAATATTTAAAGAATTTTCATAAGCAGATAAGCTTGAACAATCTAATCCATCATCAATTATTGTCCATGCATAATTATCAATCATACTTTGCCTTGCATCATTTCCATTGCAATAATTAATATTGATTGCGGTTAGCTTAACATTATTTTGAAGATTTTGTGTGGCCCAACCAATAAGAGTATTATCATAGTTTTCGGTTGACATTTCTGAATTATCAAACATATATTCCATGTCTGTTACATTGGTTAAATCCCAATAACCAATATTTTGGTTAAATGATGAACCCTCGAAAACCCATCTCATATTCCAAACATTGCTTACATTCCAATTGCTAATATCTTGATTAAAAGAAGATAAACGAAACATTTGATTTATAGAAACTACATTACTAACATCCCAAGAGGAAATATCTTGATTAAAAGGAGTAAGTCTAAACATTTGAGACATGTTTGTTACATTACTAACATCCCAGGAGGAAATATCTTGATTAAAGGGAGTTGCATTAAACATTGAGCTCATGCTATTAACATTACTTACATTCCATGATGAGATGTCTTTATTAAATTCACCAAAATAAAACATATTTGACATATTATTTACATTTTCGACATTCCAGTTATTTATTGGTTGATTAAAAGGTGTTACGTGAAACATGTCTGCCATACTAGTCACATTACTCACATCCCATGAAGAAATATTTTGATTAAATAAACTGTAAAAAAACATTCGAGTCATATCTGTCACGTTTGAGGTATTCCATTGACCAATAGGCTGATTAAATTGATGTTCTATTACATGATACCCAGAAAACATAAAACTCATATCCTGAACATTACCAGTATCCCAGTTGCCAATAGGTTGATTAAACTGAAATGCTCGCCAAAACATCCTATGCATAGTAATTACATTACTCACATCCCATCCACTAATATCCGCATTGAAATCAGCTCTTTCAGAAAAGGCTTGTTCCATAGATGTTACTTGACTCACATCCCAATCAGGCATTGCGCCATATTCACTATCACTACACATTCCATCAATTGGGTTAGTAGATAAGCAGGTTGAAATAGCTTGATTAAAATTAGCATCTGTAATTTGAGAGTAAGATATTATTGAAGATGTGATTGTTAATAATAGGACAATTTTTTTCATATTTAAAAATAGAAAAAAATGAGATATATTTGTTTCATCGACATATAGTATTATTATTACAAAAATGGAGAAAGCTTACAGAATTTTTTTTAAAAATTTGCTCACTTCACAAACAATAAATTAAAGGGTCATTAACTCAGTTGGTTCAGAGTGCTACCTTGACAGGGTAGAAGTCACTGGTTCGAATCCAGTATGACCCACAAAAAAATATACACTGATAATCAACGCTTTACAAAAGTAAAAAGTGTTCCCAAATGTTTGACTCGAACTAGTGAAAAAACAAAAAAAATCCTAACTTAAAAAAATGAAAAAAATTATTTTTATTATTTTTATTTTAATTACAAATTCTTGTGATAGCCCCAGCACTAATGAAAGATCTTATTATGATTATGTTAACAGTGCAATATCAAATTACAATACTTTGACCTCTTCTTCTTTAAATTCTGAAAAAATTTTAATTGATGAAATTATATTTGATTTAACCCAAGCTTTACAGTTAAAACCTGATGGAATTGAGGCTTTATTTTTGAAGTATCATTTATTAGATGATCCAAGTGATGAAAAATTAAATCTTCTCGATACTTATGCTGAATCACTAAAAAAAATAAAAACTTTTGATTTACCTGTTACAGTTTATGTATGGAAATACCAATCTGGTGGATATTATAAAGAGATTATTGGAGATGAAAATAATTATGAAGAGGTACATATTGATGATGGAGAACTAGTAGGAAGTTGGGAAGAAAGGTCAATAAGTGGTTATATAAACAAAAAAGATTTATTGAGTGCTATAGTAACAAATAGTAGTGGAGGCCCTGGCAATATTTTTTGTATTAAACTCAAAGATGAGACTAAAAAAAATGATATGATCATTTTATGTAATGACTATGGAGAGCATAGTTTTGACCAAATTACAATGTCTGATAAAAATAAATTTAGAAAATCCTTTGGCAATAGTTCTTTTAAAAATATTATGTATGACCCTGAAAAGCACAAAATATTCATTGATTCTATTTTCACGCCTACAATTTATCAACCAATTAGTTACGATGAAATGGGATTTTTTATCAAACCTGAAACAATTCATAGTTTATCAATGTACGATTTTCAATATTTGGATGAAAAATTTAATCTCATGATGGATTTAGCAATATTAAAAGGTGAAAATTGTGATTTGCAAGATGCTTTAAATAGGTTAACAAAAACTATTGAAAAATTCCCGAATAGATACGAACCATATTTTGCGACTGGACTTCTAAGAGAAGGAAGAAATTTTAATATAAAAAAATCTAAATTAACATATTATAGTGATGATAATGATAAGACTGAATGTTTAGATCACCAAAACTTATTTTCTTACGAGAATGCAATTGAAAATTATAACCAAGCAAATAAATTATACGCAGATAAATCTAAAAAATACGATAATTTTGTAGATCTATATAACTCTAAAATGAGTATTAGAATTCCCTCTACAGTTAAATGGATGAAGTCTGAAAATAATTCAGTTTCTCAAGAAGAACTAATTTCAATTTCAGATATTGAAATTAGTTGGTCAGAATGTTATTTTGAGGGAAAAAATTATATTGAGCGGGTTCAAGGATATATTGTTATGGATCATGAAATTCTTGATGATGGAATAATTTATCATTATGTAACAGGAGTTTATAGAGACGATAGTGAGCTAAAACAAGGAAAACTTCAATTTACTCAAGACTGTAAAGTTAAAGGAACATAAAATTATTATGGACAGAATCTGTCCACATTAATTTTCATTAGTTTTGTATTAATTTGAGTGATACTACTGGGAACATAAAGTGTTCCCTTTGGGAACACCCTAAAAAATTAAGCTATTGAAAATGAATAGCTTAAAATATGAGTTCGAGTACAGTATGACCCACTATATTTTAAAAGGAAATATTAAATTTTACGTATCCAATTCCAGATAAACCCGAGCTTAATATTGAATTACTATTGTCAATTGGACTATTATCAACATCTTTTATCTCCGTTAATCTTAAGAAGAAACCAGGTTCGGTAGAAATTGAAAAACTATTACTGAAGAAAAATTCGGCTCTTAAAAAAGGTATTGCTGCAAACTCATAATATTTTCTTTCAGATGTATATGAATTCGTGTGAATAAATGCTGCATCAACTCCATAGCTAAATTTCCATTTATCGGCTTTTTTAAATAAAAAATCAATCCCTGGCTTTAATCCAATACGAATTTCATTTTCTTCCTCATAAAAATACTTAAAGCCTAATCTCAGATGTTTTTTATCACTTATCTTTCTCCTGTATACTAAATTAAATGTATTTGCATCTGAACTGAATAGTGCCGGAATTAAATCATCAGCATTTAAACTAATTTGATTATTATTTTCTTGGGCATTTAAAACAAAAGAAGAAAATAAATAAATTACGACAATGAGTATTTTTCTAGTCATCCAGCCTGTTAGTATATCTAGCTATTATTCCCTCGAGTGTCTCAACAAAATCATCCCCGTTTATTCCGATACCTGAAAATTCTTCTACATTTGTTGTCGTTCCATCCATAAAAACCATATTAAAGTAATAATCTTCATTTGAATCCTCTTGAACTTCAATTTCACCCAAAAGAGTATTTCCATTATAAACTTCAACATCGATAAAATTATTTAACTGAACAATAGAGGGATCATCTAATGCGAATAAATATTCTGAGTCTATATCGATATCAAACAATATATTGTTCATCGTAAAATTTATTTCAATAAAGTCAATATCTGTATCTTCAAGATTTTCATAATCAGTTGAAAGAAGTTTAACCCTTGCATCAATTTCAGTTATACAGCCAAAGCTGTTAGTTAAGGAGTATACTATATTGAAATCATCATCATTTAATTTGTCAATTGAAATATCGTGAGTAAAAGGATTCATATATATGCTTAGGTTAACATCATCAGGAATTGGAATTTCTCCTGACATGGAATATTCAACGTCTAGAACATCAACTGAAAACATTAATTCATTACTATGAACCATCTCTAAATAAAGAGATGTTGGGATATATATTGGGTCTTCAATAGGCATTAATTCTTCTTCAAAATTTGTTAGGGATATATAGCTGTCATTAGAATTTGAATTTGTAAACATCGGAAAATTTAATCTTATTTGAGAATTTGAGTTTGATGTTGACCATGATTGATTTTGATCATTATAACTATATTCGCCGAAATAGTTAGATATATTTAAAGGAGTTTCTGGGTAATCTGAATCAATCAATGGTTGGTAATTTGGAATATCTTCGATTGCCTCAATCATAATTTCATGAAAATCAGAATTATCTTCGTCAACATTATCATAAATATTAATTAAAAGATCAGAAAAATTTCCTGATTCAAGAGCAGCGATACAGTCTAATAAACTTTGAATTCCATCTTCAACAAGAATCTGATCTTCTTCGGCAGTATTACTGGAATTTTCCGAATTATCTTCATTATCATTATTGTCAATTGGATCATTTGGATCAATATCAACTGATTCATTTTCACAGCTCAATGCAAAAATTAGGGCGAGTAAACAAAAGAAATATCTCATTTTTTTAAATTAATTGAAATGCAATATATATTTTTAATTTTAATTTATAAATATGAATCATCATTTAAACAGATATATCAAATTAAAATTGTAGATTTAAAAAAACTAAATTTATTATTATGAGAAATTTTATTTTAATGATGCTAGCTGTGATATTAGCATCATGTTCAGTAAATGTCCAGCATGCAGATTTTGAAAACAATGTTAAGCTTGGGCAAAAATTCTTTCAACTTCATGGTGAAGAAAATTTTGATGCCATGGTTGATATGATGCATGATGAACTTCAATGGACTAGTCCAAAATATGGTGAGGGTTTAATAAACAAAGAAACTCAATTGGGATATGTAAAAATGTATCAGGATTTATATGATAATATAAATTTTGAAGCAAACTATTGGTTGCCTGGAGTTGATACTTTATCATTGAAAAATGATGGAAGTGTTAGGGTTTATGGTACTTGGACTGGAGTTCATACCGAAACTGGCAATGAGTTTAACCTAGGCTCATATCATACTATGGCTTTCCAAGATGGGAAAATTATAGGTGGCGGGGATTGGTTTGATTTGACTGGTTTTGTTCAAGAATCAACTAAACCAGCAATGACTGAGTAAATTATTATTCACTCAAATTATTAAAAAAGGCGCCATTTGGCGCCTTTTTTGTTTAAATTATATTATGAAAATATTTATCTATATCTCATTATTTTCTAATCTAATAATGGTAGGTGTTTCATTAATTACTCAATTAGTTACATATCCATCTTTTAAATTAATAAAATCAAGTTCTTTTTCTGAGTTTCACAAAAGCTATACTAACAAAATGCTTTTTATTGTTGCTCCTGTAATGATTCTTGAGTTGATCAGTTCATTATTACTAGTGATTTTTTATGTGAGCGATAATAATACAGAGATTGGTTTGTTAATTACCCTTATGCTAATATGGTTTTTGACCTTTTTTATCATTGTTCCTATACATAATAAACTAACAGTAAATTATAATAAAGATTTAAATCAAAAATTGATTAAATATAATGGTTTACGAACGATACTCTGGATAATAAAGCTAATGTTATTTATAGGATTTTGTAATTATCTGGCCGCTAATTTTCATTAGAGCTAGCTCTGAAAGCTTTGTATTATATTTTGATGAATTTTTTTGTAATTCAGCTCTTTGTAGTTTAAGTTGTGCATCTCTAAATTGTATTGAGCTCAATTGACCTAAGTTGTATTGTTCAAGGTTTCTCTCAAAGTTAAGTTTATTAGTCTCTAGGTTCTTAACCTGAACTTCAAAAATATATAGATTGTTTTTGTGGGTTTGATACAAGTTATTTAATTCATTAAAAAATAAGTTTGTTCTTCTTTCTTTTTCAATTTTTGAATTTTCATAATTTATTTTTGCATTCTTATTTGCAATTAATTTTCTACCAGAATTAAATATATCCCATGATAAATTAATACCACCAGAAAACCCTTTGTTAATATTCTTATTGAAGAAAGCATATGGATTATCATTTATACTTTCATTCCAGCCATATGATCCTACCAGACCAATGGTTGGTAAATATGTTGATTTAGTAGCTCTCATTTCATTTTTAGAGATTGCTATATTTTTATCTTCTATTTTGAGTGAGGTGTTATTTTCTTGAGCACCCATGTAGGCGTCATTTAATTCATCAAAATTTAAAAAATCAACATCAGTAACTAGTTCATAAGTTTTTTCTGAATCAACATTCATAATCAGATTCAAATCTCTTTTCACGTTGTATAGATTGCTGATTGTATTTAAATAGTTAATGCTGTCATTTTTAAAATCTACTTCAGCGTTTAAAACTTCAATAATTGTAGATTGACCATATTCTAACTCTAATCTTTTTCTGTTTAGTCTAGTCTTAGATATATCTAAGTTGCCTTCGTAAATGTTTTGTTCTTCGATTAATCGGCATGCTTCATAATAAACAGTATATAATTGAAAAATGGTGTTTTCAATTACTTCCTTAACCTCTAGTTTGGATTTATTAAATAATTCCTTAGATTTTCTGTAATTAAATTTCCTACCCCTACCATCTACTATTATGAAATTTAATGAGATGTTGGCAGAATTAGAATCACTTTCAATATTTTCTAGAGACCCCTCAAGGCCTGAAGGAGTTTTAATTTCAACGTTTTGATTAGATTTTATTAACCCGGCCCCAGCATTAATTTTAGGGAGGTATCCGCTATTTAAAAAACTAGCATTATTATCACTTATTTTTTCAAAATTTTCAAAAATTTTAATATTTAAATTATTTTCTAGTGTAATGATTGTGGCTTCTTTAAGGTTTAATACTTCCTGGGCATTAAAATTTAAGGGTAGCAAGGAAGTAATAATAATTAAAATTTTATAATTCATTGCTCAATGTTTTGTTCAACTACTGGGGCTTCAATATCTCTTTTTGCTATTTTTTTACCATAATATAACCAATGTAGATTAACCTTAATCGAATTTGTAAGTGATAATAATATCGGTAATAATATTAGGGTTAAAAGAGTTGCATAGCCAATTCCATATGCAATAGAAATTGCCATTGGCTTTAGTAATTGAGCCTGAAAACTTTTTTCTAAAATAATAGGAGCAAGGCCTGCAATGGTAGTTACTGATGTCAAAAATATTGCTCTAAATCTTTCCCTTCCCGCAATGTAAAGAGATTCGTCAAAACCCATTCCTTCTTTTAAATTTGAGTTAAACTTTGAGATAAAAACAAGCCCATCATTAACCAATATTCCAATAAGGGCAATTATTCCTAGTAGAGATATAACATTCACTGGAAAATTATGAAATAAGTGGCCCCATGCAACTGTTGTTAAACTAAATGGAATTAGCATCAAAAGTAAAAATGGTTGGCTGTATGTTCTAAAAGTAAAACCGATAACAGTGAAAATCAAAAATAATGCTAGAGGAAATACTGTGTAGGCCGATTTGATTGTTTTATTAGCTTCTCTGTATTGACCTTCAAAGGAAACATCTAATGATGAAAATTTATTTTTGATTTCAGGGATTAAATTACTTTGTAATTCAAAAACAATGTCGGCAGCGCTAATATTTGGATCACTTAAATTAGCATTAATCTGAATTTCTCTTTTACCATCTAGATGGTTAATTGCAATATCACCTCTTTTTATCTCATAGCTTGCAATTTCTCTAAGTGGAATTCTAGTTCCGGCTGGAGTAATTATTTTCATGTCATCAAGTGTCATTATAGATGATCTAGAAACCTTATCAAATCTTATCCAAATTTTTACTTCGTCTTCTCCTCTTTGAAGTCTTTGAACCTCATTTCCAAAAAATGCAGATCTGACCTGACTCATTACATTAATTAAGCTTAAACCAACTTGATTTGCATCTTCTTTGAGTTTAATATTAATTTCTTGGGTTCCCTCAGGGTCATTGTGAGAAACATCTGTTAGGCTTGGATTACTTTTAAGACTTTCAACAAGTTCAGTTTTTGCACTTTTTAGTTCAGAAACATTGTTACTCATAATAGAAATCGAGACCGGGCTTCCTCCAAAATTTGCAGCATCATTAACAATGAACTTTTCAGCACCTACAATTTCTCCTACTTTTTCTCTAATTAATTTTGCTAATAATGATGCTCTAAGAGATTGTGGTCTTTTCTCACTATCTAACATATAAACTTCAAGTGATGCAGTAGAAGAGCCACCAACATCTCCAAAGCCTACTATCATTGACATATTATCAGCGGATAAGCCTATATTTTTATTTATATATTCAATAAGTTTTCTTTCGTCATCTTTCATATAAATGCCTTCTAGCTCATTACCTGCCTCGATAACTTTACTTTCAACATAAGAAATTATCGAGTCGGTCTTTTTTTCATTAGTTCCGTAAGGCATTTTTAAGTCAACTGTAACGATATCACTGGCAATTGTTGGGAAAAAGTCTAGTCCTATAATTCCACCCCGAACAGAACTAATAGTAAGCATCAATGCAACAATAAACCCAGACAAGCTAAAGAATCTATACTTTAATGAGAATCTTAATGATGGAGTATAGATAATATCTCTTAACCAATTCATTATTTTATAACCTCTTTGGTTAATTTTTCTCATAAATGCAAAGAAATCAAAAGCATTAGAATCTTTATTTTTATTACTATCCTTCAATGCCTTGGAGTTTGCCAAATGAGCGGGTAATAAAAGAAGTGCTTCTATTAATGAAATTAAAAGTGTTAGTATTACAATCATTGCAACTTCCCCAAAGTAATTACCAACATCACCGTCAAGTAATAGTAATGTTGAAAATGCAATGATTGTAGTTACAATTGCAGAAACAATTGCAGGTAATACTTCTAGTGTTCCATCAACTGCCGCTTGTTTAGCTGATTTACCCTTTTCGTAATGTCTATAAATATTTTCTGCTATAACAATCCCGTCATCAACCAAAATCCCAATTACTACTATCATTCCAAATAGAGACATTAAATTTATCGTAATGTCAAATTGTTCTGCGAATATTAGCATTCCTAAAAATGAAATAGGAATACTGAATGCTACCCAAAACGCAAGTCTGATATTTAAAAAAATTGATAATAATATTAATACCAATAAAATTCCTATTCCCCCATTCTCTAGAAGTAAATTAGTTCTTTGCTTTAGTACAATTGAATAATCTCTTAATAAAGTAATTTTTAGATTATTATTTTTCTCATTAAAATCATCTATGAATAGATTTATTTTTTTTGCAGAGTCTAATAAATCTTCACTGTTTGTACTTGAAACAGAAATGATAACTGCAGATTTTAGGTCAACAAAACTAGAATTTGATGTTTCAGAAAACTGATCTCTAATCACTGCAATATCACCAAGCCTAATAATTCCTCCCTCATTGTTATTTTTTATGACTATTTCATTCAGTTCATTAGCATAGTAATTCTTGTTATTAGACCTTATTAAATATTCTTCGTCACTTGTTTTAATGTTTCCGCCGCTGATAAGGATATTGGAACTTTTTACCGCTTTTGAAATATCTGCAAATGTCAATTCATATTCAATCAGTTTTTTATCATTTATAGCAATTTCGATTTCCTCATCAGGAAATCCGGATACTTTTATTTTTGATATTCCATCAATATCCCTTAAATCATTTTCAATTTTCTTTGAAATATTTTTTAAGGATAGTAAGTCAATATTGTTACCTGTTAGCGAAAATATTACAGTGGCCTCTTGCTCTTCAATTTTTGACACTATTACTGGTTCTAGGTCAATCGGAAAAGAAGAAACCTTATCAACTGCATTTTTTACTTCTAATATTATTGCGTCAATTTCGTAATCGGTATTGGTTTCGATTAATATACTTCCTGAGTTTTCTCTAGATGTTGACGTAACCCGTTCAATCCCAGCGATACCCTCAAGATTATCTTCAATTTTTAAAACTACTCCTTCTTCAATCTCACTTGGAGAGCCACCAGGAAGAGCAAAATTTATCGAAATATATTTCGGTTTAATTAATGGAAAAAAGGATGATTTTAAGGCTAGGGTACCAGCAATACCAAATACAATAAAGAAAATGATTAAAATATTAACGGGGATTTTGTGATTTACAAAATATTTAATAATTCCTCTCACCTTTGAACAACTTTAATTTTCATTCCTTCGTAAATGCCACTAACATTGGATGTAATCAATCTAGTACCATCTTCAAGACCTGTAACTATAACATTTTCTTTATTATAGAATATTGGTTGAACATTTACTTTTGATATTTTATCGTCTTTATTTGCAATAAAAACATACCTGTCATTTATCAATAATGATCTGGAAATTAGTTGACTGTTAGGAATTACTCCTAATGGAACTTTAACCTCAACAAACTTACCTTCAAACAAGTTTCTGTTATTGAACTCTATGTATATCTTAACAGTTTGTGTCATTTCATCAACTTTTCGGTTAATTCTTTTGATTTTACCCAATACATTATCTTTAATATCCTCAGAAATAATTGAAACACTTTGATTTAATTTAATTTTTTGCAAGAAATTTACAGGAATATTAATACCAACTTCAAAGTTGTTTGGGTCTATGAATTCACCTAATATTTGATTTGGGACGATATATGCTCCCTCAGAAATATTACCTTTTACTAGAATTCCACTAAAAGGGGCTTTTATATCATATTTTGATAACCTCTCTTCTAAATTTCTCACTTTATAGTATGTAGATTCTATGCCTCTGCCTACTAAAAACAAATTTTCTTTTTCACTTGCAGATTCAGGAATTTTTGAAATTGGTTTTTCAACCGAAAAATTATCAAAATAGTTTTTCCATTTATTGAAATTTTCAGTATAATCAATTTTGATGTCTGGTAAAACGGATGCAATTAAGTTTTTTAATTCGCTTCTTGATTGTTTTACTTTTGAGTTAAATTCTTCTGAATTAATTTCAATTATCGTTTCACCCTTGTTAAATCTTTCTCCCTCCTTAAAACTTTTGTTTCTGCTTTTTTTCTTTATTCCTTGAACTTCACTTATTATGCTTATTCTGTTTGAAGACTGCAATTTGCCGTTTCTTTCAATTTCTATTTTGTTTGAACCATTTTTAACTACTTCAATGTATACTGATGTTAGTGAATTGTTATTGTAGGTTGGCTCAGATTTATTTAAATCAACTATTAGATTAGAAATGAAAATTCCTATAATTAATAATAATAAACCAAACCCAATTGAAACTAAAGATTTTCTCATGCTTAAATTTGTACAAATTTAGTACCAAATGCTTTGTATTTTCTTTTTCCTATTGTTAATTATTACTTAAATTTTGATTTACTTAGCAATATGACTTTTCAAAAAGAAATTATTATAGGTCCGTACAAAAGAGGTTTTCATATTATAACTAATCTTATTGTAAATGAATTACCGGTAATGTCAGGAATTGTCAATGTATTTATTAAACACACCTCAGCGAGCTTAACGATAAATGAAAATGCTGATCCATTTGTTAGAGAGGATTTTGAAACGCATTTTAATATAATGGTTCCGGAGGATGGGAATTATTTTAAACACACACTTGAGGGATCTGATGATATGACTTCACATATAAAAAGTAGTTTGCTTGGCTCATCTGTAAATTTCCCTGTGAAAAATGGTATACCTCAACTAGGAACTTGGCAAGGAATATATCTGTGTGAACATAGAAATGATGCTTCAAAAAGAAAACTAATTATTACCCTAACGGGTAATTAGTCAAGAGATGAAACTAACAATTTTTTCAAGCTGTATTCCTCTAGAACCTTTTATTAAAATATTTGAATTAACAACATTACTGAAATCTTTGTTAGTTAGTAATTCTTTATAATTTTTACAACTTATAAATTTTTCTGTAAAACTTGTTTTTGAAAAAATTTCTCCAATCAAAAAAACTTTATCAATTACTAAACTTTCGCAATAGTCTACAATTTCTTGATGAAATTTATTTTCTTCTTTGCCAAGTTCATGCATGTCTCCCAAAATTAGAATCTTATTTTTCAAATCAGATTTATCAAATGATTTAATAGCCAAAGACATACTTGTAGGGTTTGCATTATAAGCATCAAGAACTATTTTATTACTACTTTTTTTGACTATTTGCGACCTGTTGTTAGATGAAATATAGTTAGATATACCATCCTTAATTTTTTCTATACTAATTCCAAAGTAAGAACCAATCGAAACTGCTGAGATAATATTTTGTATGTTATAACTCCCAAAAAGCGTACTTTCTATATTGATATTTTTTACATTCAAAATTATATTTGGGACCTCTGAAATTATGTTATATGTAATGTCAGCTTCTTTTTTTCCGAATCCAAATTTATTTTTGTATTTGGATAAAATTGTTTTTTGTTTTTCATCATCTGAATTATAAAAAATAAAACCAGAATTGCTAATTACATAATCATATAATTCACTTTTCCCCTTTATTACACCTTCTTCACTACCAAATCCTTCAAGATGTGCTTTTCCAAAATTTGTAATATATCCGTAGTTTGGTTCAGCTATTTTTGAAAGCAATTTTATTTCACCTACATGATTTGCCCCCATCTCAATAATTGCAAATTCTGTTTCATTTGAAATTTTCAGTAAAGATAACGGAACACCTATATGATTATTAAGATTTCCCCTTGAGCAGTAAGTTTTAAAATTTGTTTTTAAAACTGAGTTGATTAGTTCCTTACTTGTAGTTTTACCATTACTTCCAGTGATTCCAATTATTTTAGCTTTCAATTTCTTCCTATGAAAATTTGCAAGTTTTTGTAAAGTATCCAGACAGTCTTCAACATAGATATAGTTTTTGTTTTCTCGAAAATATTTTTTTTCATCTACAACAGCATATAAAGCTCCTTTTTGGACTGCTAATTTTGCAAATTCATTTCCGTTAAATTTTGGACCCCTTAGGGAAAAAAACATACAACCACTTTGAATTTCTCTGGAATCCGTAATGACTCCACTACTATCAACAAATTTTTTATAAATTTTCTCGATTAGCATAATATAAAATTAAAAAAAAGACCCTAAACAAATATTTAGAGTCTAATAAAGAAAATTTTTAAATCCCTTTTAATTATTATTTCTTGTTTTCTTACTTAAGTCCCTACTTTGTCCAACATTTGACATTGCACAACGAAAGCCTATAAAATCAGTAGCCTGATCTTCAGGGTAAAATCTTCTTTGTGCAGGGTCAAGCCAATAAGCCCTGTCTTTCCAGGATCCACCTTTGTAAACTCTTGTCTGGTCGTTGATTAAAGTTGTTTTGGTTTCATCTGGATCATAATCAAATACATCATTGTTAGGATTTGCATCTTTATAACTTGGTGATTTGTACATTAATCTTGTATCACCATTTTCATTATCCGCTCTGTTATATCTTCTTTCAGAAGCGCTGTAGTTTCTTGAAGATGAATAATCACCATCCCTAAAATTTAAATTATAACTTCTATCAAATTGTGTCCTATATCTTACATCGGAATCTTCAAGGTTAGTTTTTTCTAACTCACCAGGGAGAACAACCGCAATATTTTTACCATTTGAAAGGGTCTTATATTTAGGTTCTGTTGCAACTTTAGCTTTACCGTCTTCACCGATTGCAAATTTTTTATAATCATTTCCCCTGTAGTAATTAAAATCATTAAATTCATCATCAACTATAGGCCTGTAAATATCAGCAACCCACTCGGCTACGTTACCTGCCATATCATATAATCCAAATGCGTTAGCTTCATACGATGCAACTTGATTAGTAATATCTGCCCCATCGTCTGACCAACCAGTGATACCACCATAATCTCCATCACTGACCTTAAAATTTGCTAACTGATCGCCTAAGGTTTTTCTTTTTCCTGTTCTGGTGTATTGTCCTTGCCATGGGTATTTTTTTCTGCCCTGAAGTAGGTTAAAGTCTCTTACTTCACCAAGACCAAGTGCAGCATATTCCCATTCAGACTCTGTAGGTAATCTAAATTTTGGTGATATATAACCTGATTCTCTACTAGCCGAGGAAGGTGACAATGAGTCAGGGGTTCTACTTCTTTTACCTCTGAGAATCTCTTGATTACCACCATATGATGCATTTGGGTTAATAACATAAGTATCAATATTGAATGTACTTGCACTATTTACACTGTCATTTTTGGCATTTCTAACGATAAAACCTTCTCTTTCTAATATTAACTCTTGGTATCTATCTGATCTCCATTCGGTATATTCATAAGCCTGAATCCAACTTACTCCAACAACAGGATAATCTCCATAAGCTGGATGTCTCAGATAATTATTAACCATGTCCTCTGAGTATCCAAGTTTATTTCTCCAAACAAGCGTGTCAGGTAGTGCATTGGTGTAAATATCCCTGAAATTTGGATTTTCAGGGGGAAAGTTTCTTTTTAGCCAATCTAAATATTCAAGATACATCATATTTGTAACTTCAGTAACATCCATGTAAAATGATTGGACATGCTGCTGATTCGGGGTATTATTCCAATCCCTCATTGGGTCATCTTGCACCCTACCTTTTGTATAGGTGCCGCCTTCGATTAGGACCATATTTGGAGGGGCTTCCTGACCTCTGAAATTTGTATTATATTGAAAACCTCCTCTTTTTGAATTTATCGCCCAACCAGTTGCTGATGAAATATTCTTGTTTGAGGAATACTGAGATTTATTGCAGCTTTCGAAAGAAAAAAGCAACAATAAAACAAATAGTTTTGTAGAATAAAATTTTAATTTTTTTAACATAAGTAAACTTTTATTTTCCTTCATGCTAATCAAATATAATAATTAATACTCATTATACAATCATTGATTATCCATTGATTTAAGATGTTAACGATCATATTATCTGATTTATTATATTATTTTAGTTAATTATTATTTTCTAATAATATTATTTTCTAATAATCGTTCCATTCATATGAGAATTATACTTTTTTACTGTTTAATTTTATTCAATTTCAATATTCATGCCCAAACGTTGAAAATAGAAATTGATTGGGATGGGGAGGAGGAGTATATCATAAATAAAAAATCTTTGATAGTTCCAAAATCTAAGAATTTAAGCAGTAATTATGCACATGGGGAATATTTTACATTGGTTAAACAATGGCAAGAAGATCGTGTTATTGATAAAAATTCAGTGTTAATTACAAACCTTGAATCATCAAGAATTGACATCAATAACTTTTCTGGTCTCAAAAATGTTAAATTCTCAGATGATTTGAATCTGAGATTTATTACCTCAAGCTCAAAAAATCAACTTTTTTCATTCTTAGACTTTTCTCCGATTATAATACAAAATGGTGAATACAAAAAAATTGAAAGCTTTGACATTTCTTTTAGATACACGAAAAATTTAAAAACAGTTGCTACTTCTATTGAGCCTTCGGTAATGAGAATCGGAGAATGGTACCAATTCTTCGTTGAGGAAAATGGCATACATAAAATAGATAAGAATTTTTTAGAAAGTTTAGGTGTTAACACTGCGACAATAGATCCAAAAAAAATCAAAATTTTTGGGCATGGTGGTCAAATGTTACCTATGCAAAATCATCATAATTTTTCATTGGATCCAACAGAAAATTCTATAAAAGTTTTTGGAGAAGATGATGGTAGTTTTGACACTGAAGATTATATACTTTTTTATGCTACAGGAAATGAAGGTTATAATGCTGAAAGTGATACAAATCTTAATTTATATGAGGATAAAATTTCATATTTTCTTTCTATTGGGTATGAAGATGGTCTGAGAGTTAATGATATGATTGAACCTATTGCGGAGTCAACACTTAATATAAATTATTACACAAATTATAAATTTTATGAAAATGATCAATATAATCTAGCAAAAATAGGAAGACGGTGGTTTGGAGATCGATTTGATTTTGAAAATGAAAAAACATTTCAATTTGAGATAGAAAATTTAATTATTGATAGACCTGTTAATTTAAAAATAACTGCTGCAGCAACATCTGAAATTTCCACATCAATGTCAATTGAACTGAATGGATCACAGTTGTCAACAATGTTTTTCGGATCAATTGGAGAACCTATTCTTGCAACCGGCGATAGTTATTCATCAGAAATAAATTTAAACTCATCTATTGCAGATATAAAATTGACTTATAATAATAACGGTAACCCAGCATCATCAGCTTACATTGATTACATTTCTATTGAGGCTGTTTCAAGCTTATATTTTGATGATGATCAACTTATATTTTATAATAGTGACTTAGAATTACAAAACAATGTGGTTACATATGAGATAAGTAATGCCCAGAGTATATACAAGATTTGGAATGTTTCTGATATTTCTGATATTTCAGAAATATCCCCAGATCAGACATCCAATTTTTCTTTTAAATCAATTTTTAGTGAGTCAAATAAGTTTATTGCATTTAATCAAGAGAATTTTTATATCCCTCTAATTGAGGATAATTCGGAGATTCCAAATCAAAATATTAAGGAAGATGTTTTTTTTAATCCCCAAAATGAAATTGAACCGATTGATTATCTAATAATTACAAGGAATGACATGCTCACAGAAGCTGAGAGATTAGCATCTATTAATAGAGAAATTAATGGTTTAAATGTAAAGGTTGTGACTTTACAGAAAATATATAATGAATTTAGCTCTGGTAATCAGGATATCTCTGCAATAAGAAATTTTATAAGGTATATTTATAGTAATTCAAGCAATAATAACTCTTTAAAATATCTTTGCCTTTTTGGTGATGCTTCTTATGATTATAAAGACAGAATTTCAAATAATACCAACATAGTTCCCTCTTGGAACTCATTAAATAGCTTTAGTCTTTCAAGCTCTTATGTTTCAGATGATTTTTATGCGATGATGGACCTTGATGAAGGATTAATGAATAACTCTGATAAACTTGATATTGCAGTTGGAAGAATTTTAGCAGATGATAATAATAGAGCTAGAGATTTAGTTGATAAAATTGAAACGTATTACAATCAAGAATCATTTGGGGATTGGAGAAATAAAATTATTGTAATCTCAGATGATGTTGATGAACCTTGGGAAAACATTATTCAATCTACTTCAAATAGTATAGCGGATATGATTACTGAAAATAAACCTTTCTTTAACGCAAAAAAAATATTATCTGACGCATATAATCAAGTGAATTCATCTGGGGGTGAAAGGTATCCAGATGTTAAAAGTGAAATCGTCAATGGTATCAAACAAGGAGCCTTAGTTATAAATTATTTTGGACACGGTGGAGAAGACGGACTAGCTCGAGAGAGAATCTTTGACAAAATAGATGCTGCTGAGATAAAAAATAATAAATATAATTGCTTTGTTTCTGTAACCTGTGAATTTACAAAGTTTGATAATCCAAACAGACAAACTGCTGGTGAATTTTTATATTGGAATAAAACAGGAGGTTCCATAGCCTTGATTACCACAACTCGTCAAATATTTGTTTCAGTTGGAGTAAATTTTAATTTAACTCTTGAAAATTACCTTTTCTCATTAAATTCAAATACGTATTATTCCATGGCAGAAGCATTAAGATTAACTAAAATTGATCCATCAATCTCAAACTCTAATCAAAGAAGATTAGTTTTTTTTATTGGTGATCCGGCTATGAAATTGGCCATAGCCAAGCCTGAAATTGTAATTACTCAAATTAATAATATACCAATTGACGAGTTTGACTCAAATATACGTGGTCTTGATCTTGTGAATATAAAGGGTAAAGTTAATAATCAGGAGGGCAATCCTATTGACAATTACCAAGGAGAATTAACCACAACTTTATACGACAAGTTAATCGATAGATCTACATTGGGGAATGATGGTACTACTGATAATTCCGGTATTCCAATAATATTAGATTTTACAACATTAGGCGAAATATTATTTCGTGGAAAGTCGAGTATAGTAGATGGAGAATTTGAGATTAATTTTGTTGTTCCTAAAGATGTAAATGTGGATTTAGATTATGGAAAGTTTAGCTTCTATTCAAAACAGACAAATGGCTTGGAGGATAAAAATGGATATAATACTACAATACTAATCGGGGGAATTAACGATGATGCAGAGGAGGATAATATAGGTCCTGAAATTGAACTTTATATGAACGATGAATCATTTATCAATGGAGGTATAACAAATGAAAATCCAAATTTAATTGTAAAATTATTTGATGAAAATGGTATAAACACATCAAGTGGAGTGGGTCATGATATTATCGCAACAATTGACTCTCAGCAATCTAGCTCTTACGTATTAAATAATTATTATCAGGCTAATTTAGACGACTTTCAAAATGGTACAATTAATTTTCCTTTAAATAATATTAGTTCAGGTACACATGTTCTTCGTCTTAAAGCTTGGGATGTTTATAATAATTCTTCAGAAGCTGAAATTGAGTTTAACGTGTATGATGAAAATCAAAACTTGGTAATCGAAAATGTTTTGAATTATCCAAATCCCTTTGTAGATTATACAGAATTTTGGTTCAATCACAATAGTTCTACAGTTTTGAACGTTACTATTCAAATATTTACCATTTCTGGAAGTTTGGTTAAAACTATTATTGGAACTACTGAATCTGCAGGAAATAACAGTTTGTCAAGAGATTTCTATTGGGATGGACGTGATGATTTTGGAGATAAAGTTGCAAAAGGAGTCTATATTTATAAAGTTAATGTTAAAGCTGAATCCACTAATGCAACTGCTACAAAAATCGAAAAACTAGTAATATTATAAAATTATATTTTTAATAATCTTAAAAAAACATGAATAAGCACATAATTACTTTTTTTATAGCTCTTTTAGCTATCAAAATCAATTCTCAAACTTCAACTGAAATTATTCCTAATCCAAATGATACTAGGGTGATTACAACGGGTGTTCCATTTTTGTTAATTGCATCGGATGCCAGGGCAGCAAGTATGGGCGACATGGGTGTTGCAACTTCTGTTGACACATATTCGCAGTTTTGGAATCCCTCAAAATATGTATTTTCTGAAACTAAATCAGGATTTGGCTTAAGCTATACACCTTATCTGAGTAAGCTTGTCAATGATATATCACTTGGTAATTTAACCTACTTTAACAGAATTAATGAAAGAAGTGCTTTTGCAATAAGTTTACGTTATTTTTCTTTAGGTGAAATTGAGATTATTCAAGATGAATTTTCACAAGCACTTATTGAAAAGCCAAATGAAATGACAATGGATATCTCTTATTCATTAAGGTTGGCAGATCAATTTTCAATGGGAATAGCACTTAGATACCTGAGATCTGATTTGAGAATACAAGCTGTAGATGAAACAGCAAAAGCTGCTAGCTCATATGCAGTAGATATCTCTGCTTACTATCAAGGCGAGGAACAAATATATGGTGATGTTGATGGAAGATGGAGAGCAGGTATGATTATTCAAAATCTTGGTCCTAAAATTAAGTATGATGAATCTGGGTCTGAAACGTTTTTGCCAACTAATCTTAGAATTGGTGGAGGATTTGATTTTCTTCTCGATCAGTATAATAAGGTTTCAGTGACAGCTGAAGTTACCAAGCTACTTGTCCCTACACCTCCACTTTATGGCACATTTACTGATTTTAATGATATTAATGAAAATGGAATATTTGATGAAGGTGACGAGCAAGTTGGAGATTCTTACATCTCTATAATTGACGGTCAATCAGCAGATGTTGATTTTCTCTCAGGTGTTTTTCAATCATTTTCTGATGCACCTGGAGGATTTAGTGAGGAATTGAAAGAATTTACTTGGGCACTGGGTGCAGAGTATTTATATGATGATTCTTTTGCACTTAGAGCTGGTTACTTTAATGAAAGCGAAGAAAAAGGTGCAAGAAAATTCCTAGCGATTGGTGCAGGTTTTAAATTTTCAGGAACTAGGGTAGATTTATCTTATCTTTTTTCAGCTTCTAGGGTTCCTAGTCCTTTAGAAAATACATTGAGATTTTCTCTTACTTTTGACTTTGGTTCCAATAGCTACCTAGAATACTAGTTTTTCTTTTAAAAATATAGTATTTTGCCTTTTGGAATAGGAATTCTATGTCTTATTTTTGTCCATTCAACACCAACCTATGAAAAAGATTACAAAAGATACATATTTATCATGGTACGAGAATATGCTTTTTTGGAGAAAGTTTGAGGATAAACTAGCTGCAGTTTATATACAGCAAAAAGTTAGAGGATTTCTTCATCTATATAATGGTCAAGAGGCTGTCTTAGCCGGATCATTACATGCCATGGATTTATCCAAGGATAAGATGATAACTGCCTACAGAAATCATGTTCAACCTATTGGTATGGGTGTGGATCCAAAAAAAGTTATGGCTGAGCTTTATGGTAAAGCCAGTGGAACATCTCAGGGTCTGGGAGGTTCAATGCATATTTTTTCCAAAGAGCACAGATTTTATGGTGGTCATGGAATTGTTGGAGGACAAATTCCCTTGGGTGCTGGTATTGCCTTTGGTGATAAATATCATGGAAATGATGCAGCAACTCTTTGTTATTTTGGTGACGGAGCTGCGAGACAAGGTTCATTACATGAAACTTTTAATCTAGCAATGCTCTGGAAATTACCAGTTGTTTTTATATGTGAAAACAATGGGTATGCAATGGGAACGTCTGTTGAAAGAACATCTAATACAACTGATATATGGAAATTAGGATTAGGCTACGAAATGCCTTGTGGACCTGTTGATGGTATGGACCCAGTGAAGGTTGCCAAAGCTATAGATGAAGCTATAATGAGAGCAAGAAACGGAGATGGTCCTACATTTTTAGAAATGAAGACTTACAGGTATCGAGGCCACTCAATGAGTGATGCTCAACACTACAGGACAAAGGATGAAGTAGCTGACTATAAAAAAATTGATCCAATCACTAAGGTTAAGGAGATTATTTTAAAAAAGAAATATGCATCTCAAAAACAACTAGATGAAATTGATTTAAGAGTAAAAGATTTGGTTAAGGAATGCGAAAAATTCGCTGAAGAATCATCGTACCCAGAAAAGAATCTCATGTATGATGCGGTTTACGAACAAAAAGATTATCCATTTTTAAAACATAAAATTTAATTATGGCTGAATTGATTAAAATGCCTCGTTTAAGCGATACCATGGAGGAAGGTACTGTCGCTGCCTGGTTCAAAAAGGTTGGTGACAAAGTTCAAGAAGGAGAGATTTTGGCTGAAATCGAAACCGACAAGGCAACCATGGAATTCGAGTCATTTTATGAGGGAACTCTTTTGTATATCGGAATACAAGAAAATGAAACTGCAAAAGTAGATGCACCACTTGCCATCATTGGTGAACCAGGTGAAGATATTGATTCTATTTTAGGAGATCAAATAAATAAATTAGAAAAACCTAATGAGATTGAAGATTCTGAACCTCCCAAAAAGTCTTCACAGGATTCTGAAAAAACAGTTGAAAAACCGATGAATTATGAGGTTCATGTTATCACAATGCCAAGGTTAAGTGATACCATGGAAGAGGGAACAGTTGCTTCGTGGTTTAAGAAAGTTGGAGAGGAAGTAGAAGAAGGTGAAATTTTAGCAGAAATTGAAACTGATAAGGCTACCATGGAATTTGAATCCTTCTATTCCGGTAATCTTCTTCATATAGGTTTGAATGAAGGTGATTCGGCAAAAGTAGATTCTTTGTTAGCTATTATAGGCCCAACTGGAACGGATATTTCACATTATTTAAACGGTTCTGTAAAAATCGAGTCCGAGGATAGTCCAAAAGAAGAATTAAAAATAGAACAAAAGGCTGAAAGTAAAGTTACTGAAGATAAAGACTCATCTGTAAAAATCCTTAAGACTGTCAAATCCGAAAGAATTTTTATTTCACCTCTTGCTAAAAAATTAGCTAATGATAAAAATATTGATATTTCTGCTATTGAAGGCTCTGGTGAAAATGGAAGAATTATAAAATCCGATATTGAAAATTATAAAGAACCTGTGGTTGAAACTATGGCTCAGCCTATAATTTCCTCATCTGAAAAACAAGAATATTCAGAAGTTAATCATTCTCAGATGAGAAAGCTGATTGCTAAAAGATTGTCGGAGTCTAAATTTTCAGCACCACATTACTACTTAAATGTTGAGCTCGATATGTCGGAAACGATTGCATTTAGAAAGCAATGTAACACAATTCCTGATACAAAAATCTCTTTTAACGACATTATTACCAAAGCATGTGCTGTAGCCCTAAGAAATAATCCAAGTGTTAATTCTCAATGGTTTGACGACCGAATTAGATACAACAACTTTGTTAATATTGGAGTGGCTGTTGGAGTTGATGATGGTTTAATTGTTCCAGTATTAAAAAATGCTGATAAAATGAGTGTTGCAGAGATCAGTGCTTCGGTGAAAGAGATGGCTGGATTAGCCAGAGACAAGAAGCTTACTCCAGAAATGATGCAGGGTAGTACATTTACTATTTCAAATTTAGGAATGTTTGGAATTGAAAGTTTTACATCAATTATTAATCCTCCAAACTCTGTTATTCTTTCTGTAGGTGCAATAATTCAAAAGCCGGTTGTTAAAGATGGTGAAATTATGGTTGGTAATACGATGAAATTAACTTTAGCATGTGACCATAGAGTTGTAGATGGACTAACTGGATCTAAGTTTTTACAAGCACTAAAGCCACTTATTGAGAACCCACTATCAATGCTAATTTAGTAATATCAAAATGTCTAAGAATATTATAATTACTGGTACAAGTTCTGGAATTGGCTTTGAGCTGGTCAAGATATTTTCAAAAGAAAATGATAGAGTACTAGCATTGTCAAGAGATAACTCTAAACTAAGAGATTTACAATTAAATGGAGTTGATGCAATAGATTTTGACATAAATAATCCTGATATGGTTAAGCTTAGTGAATTTTTAAATTCTGTAAATAGAATAGATGTTTTAATAAATAACGCAGGCTACCTTGTAAATAAATCTTTTGAAGATACTACACTTGATGATTTTCAAAATATTTATTCAACAAATGTTTTTTCCGTGGCAATGTTAATCAAAAGAACCATTAAATATATGAACGAGGGTTCAAATGTTATAAATATAAGTTCAATTGGTGGTGTGCAAGGAAGTGTAAAGTTTCCAGGTTTATCAGCATACAGCTCTAGTAAAGGAGCACTTAATATTCTAACTGAAATGTTGGCAGAGGAATACAAAGATAAAAAGGTACATTTTAACTCTTTAGCCCTAGGATCTGTTCAAACCAAAATGTTAGAAAAAGCATTTCCAGGATTTAAGGCTTCCACATCGTCTGAAAACATGGCAAAATATATTTATAATTTTGCAACTGAGGGTTATAAATTAATGAATGGTAAAGTGATTTCTATTTCTTCAACAACACCATAGATGTATAAACTCTTTGAAAAGATTCCAGATGCTTCAACAGAATACGTTAAAAGTCTTATTATTTCTGAAAACATTACGATAAAGCTGAAGAAATCAAGAAAAACCAAGCATGGTGATTTTTCTGTAAAGAAAAATGGGTTGTGTATTATTACTATAAATGATGATCTAAATCAGTATAGGTTTTTAATTACCCTTATCCATGAAATATCTCACTACATAGCATATAAGAACTATGGACCACACATTAAACCTCATGGAGTTGAGTGGAAAAATACATTCAAGAATTTGCTGCTTCCGATAATTAACCCAGAAATTATCCCAAATGATATATTAAGACCTTTAGCTATCTATGCTAAAAATCCAAAAGCTTCATCAGATACAGACTTAAATTTAGGTTTGGCTTTGAATAGATACAATATAAATCAGTGTGACTATGTATTTAGTCTTTCGAACGGCTCTGTTTTTAAAGCTTCAAATGATAGGGTTTATGTAATGATTAAGAAATTGAGAAAAAGATACGAGTGTATGGATATATTAACAAAAAAATTATATTTGTTTAGTCCAAATGTAAAGATAAAGGAGATAATTAATGAGTGTTAAAAATAAAATAAGAGTCGCAGTTAGTGGTTATTTTGACCCTATTCATATTGGACATTTAGAGTATCTAAGAATGGCAAAAGAATTAGGTGATTCTTTAGTTGTAATCGTTAATAATAATCAACAGTGTACGCTAAAAAAGGGAAAGCATTTTATGGATGAAAATGACAGAGTTGAGATAGTTAAAGCATTGAAATTTGTTGATGAAGTTTTTCTATCAGTTGATAACGATAGAACTGTTTGTAAATCACTAGCAGAAATAAAGCCTGATATTTTTGCTAATGGAGGTGATAGGGTGACAAGCGAAGTGCCAGAAACTCCTGTTTGTAAAAAATTCAATATAAAAATGGTTGATGGACTTGGAGATAAGATTAGAAGTTCATCATCTCTTACAGGTTTAAGCGAAATAAGCTAACTATTGCTCTAGGTACATTTTTCTAACCTTCTTGTATAAATTAGATGAATAAACAAAATCAGTAACCGCCTGATTATCAGTTTTAAAAATATTGCTTTTACTCCCACTCCATTCTAGTACTCCATTTTTTAGAAATATAATTTTTTCTCCAATCTCCATAACAGAATTCATATCATGGGAATTTATGATTGTCGTGATATTTAGTTCTTCGGTAATTTCCTTAATTAAGTTGTCTATTACAATTGCGGTTTTTGGATCTAAACCAGAGTTTGGCTCATCACAGAATAAATAACTTGGGTTATTTACAATAGCTCTTGCAATTGCCACCCTTTTTTGCATTCCTCCAGATGCTTCACTTGGCATTTTTTTGTTACTGTTTTCTAACTCAACTCTTTTTAGAACTAAATTTACTCTGTCAAGCATTTCATCGAAAGGCATATTTTTGAACATTCTTAAAGGAAACATGACATTCTCTTCAATTGTCATTGAATCAAATAAAGCACTACCTTGAAAAACAGTACCTATGCTAGATTTTAACTCCATTTTTTCATTCTCATTCATTTGCTGAAAATTACTTTTATTAAAGATAATTTGACCTTTATCATGTGTGTGTAGACCAAGTAAGCACTTTAAAAAAACAGTTTTTCCAGATCCTGTTTGCCCAATAATTAAACTTGTTTTTCCCTTTTCAAATTCACAAGAAATCCCTTTTAAGATGGGTTTATTGTTAAATGATTTTTTTAGGTTTTTAACTTTTATCATTATCCCAGAAGCATTTGTGTTATCAAAAAATTAAATACAACAATTGAAACACTAGTCCAAATAAATGATTTGGTGCTCGCCTTACCAACCTCCAGAGCTCCTCCTTTCATGTAATAACCATGAAACGACGGAACTGTTGCTAAAATAAAAGCAAAAACAAAACTTTTAATAAAAGCATATGTCATATGAAATGGAATAAAATCGGTTTGGATGCCTTCAATAAATGCACTCATAGTGCTGTAGCCTCCGTAAACACAAGCTACCATGCCACCTAACATTCCTAAAAACATTGCAATTGAAATTAAAAATGGGTAAAGAAGCAATGCGATTACTTTTGGAAAGACCAAATAATTAATCGAATTTATCCCCATCACTTCAAGAGCGTCGATCTGTTCTGTAACCCTCATAGATCCTATACTTGATGTAATAAATGAACCCACTTTCCCCGCCATTATTATTGAAATGATTGTTGGGGCAAATTCAAGAATTATAGTTTCCCTCGTTGCATATCCAACTAAGTAGTCAGGATAGAAAGAACCTGTTGTGCTTAGTGCTAGTTGTATAGTAATTACTCCACCAATGAAAAAAGAAACAAATGAAATAATACCCAATGAATTTACAACTGTGTCCTCTGTATCTTTTAAGATTAGATCCTTCATAACCCT
>CACLPI010000001.1 GCA_902608795.1 uncultured Bacteroidota bacterium | reverse complement strand
TTTTAATACTTTAGATGAAGGTTCATCAAAAACTCAACAATGGGTAGAAAGAAATCAGAATAAAATTCTTGGTCTAGTTGCCATAATATCAATTGTTGTTATTGGCGTTTTTGCTTATTCAAAACTTATAAAAGAACCTAAGGAAAGCAATGCTTTTAATAAAATGTATTTTGCACAGAAGAAATTTGATGAAGCTGTACTAATTAATAATGATTCAATTTACAATATTGCACTAAATGGATATGATTTAAATATGGGTATGCTACAAATAATTGATGAATTTGGTGGAACTAACGCAGCAAATTTAGCTCATTATTACTCTGGAATTATGTATTTAAAGATGAATGATTACCCAAAATCGATCAAATATCTCTCAGATTTCAGTTCTGACGATATTCTTTTGAGCTCTACAGCAACCGGTTCAATTGGTGATGCATTTGCTGAATTAAATCAGTTTGATGATGCTTTTGATTATTACGTAAAAGCATCAAAAAGTAATAATAATTATTCATCACCCATGTATTTATTTAAAGCTGGAACTGTTGCAATGAGATTAAATAAATTTAATAAAGCAGAAGAATATTTTTCCATTATTAAGCAAGATTACCCAAATAGTACTGAAGCTAAAAATATTGATGCTTTTATTTCTAAAGCTGTTGCATCTAATCAATAAATGAATTCTAAGGAACAACAAGACTTTACAAAAGTTGACGCAAAAAATTACCCAAATTTGGAAAATTATAAATTCGGTATAGTTGTTTCTGAATGGAATATTGATATTACTACAAATTTACTTAAAGGTGCTGAGGATAAATTAATTGAATTAGGAGTTAACAGAAAAAATATCATTATCTCATGGGTTCCAGGAAGTTTTGAACTTGTTTATGGATCAAAAGAGTTATCAAAAAAAAATCTTGATGCAGTTATTGCTATAGGATGTGTTATTAAGGGTGAAACTGACCACTACGATTTTATCTGTAGCTCTGTTTCAAACGGCTTAATGCAACTAAACATTTCAGGTTCAACTCCTGTAATTTTCTGTGTTTTAACTGATCATAAAAAATCACAATCCATTGCGAGGTCTGGAGGCGAACATGGAAATAAAGGTACTGAAGCAGCTGTTGCAGCAATAAAAATGGCATCCTTTAAGTAAGATATTTTACTATATGTAGTTAAATTCATAATTTTATAAAGTGGGCCTTTTTAAATTGAAAAAAAATAAACGTTATAGTTATTCAGGAAGATTTTCTGAAGATACTTCATATGTTGGTAAACATTCTGTTCCAAAGAAAATTAAATCAAAATTTGATGAATTTAGGACAACAGTTGGACATGATAATAGCTTTAGGAAAAAATTTAGGAATGCTGTTGAGGATTATAAGAGAGGGTCAGAAAAGTCAGTAAGAACTCGACTGATCATTATCACTTTAATTTTACTCTCTTTTATAATGGTGTTTTTTTTGATTTAATATTATTAGTGAATGAAAGATATAATCAATATTCTTCCTGAAAATGTTGCTAATCAGATTGCAGCTGGTGAGGTTGTTCAAAGACCAGCCTCGGTAGTAAAAGAATTACTTGAAAATTCTATTGACGCAAAGGCTACTGAAATAAAAGTTCTTGTTAAAGATGCTGGAAAAACAATCATTCAAATTATTGATAACGGAATAGGTATGTCCAAAAGAGATGCTTCAATATGTTTTGATAGACATACAACCTCAAAAATATCAAATGCAAAGGATTTATTTAATATTAGAACAAAAGGATTTAGAGGAGAGGCATTAGCTAGTATAGCAGCGATTTCTCATGTCAATTTAATTTCAAAACAGCATGGAATTGAGTTAGCAACAGAAATTGCAGTACATGGAAGTGAGGTTAAAAGCATTAAGTCGACAGTAAGTGATGCGGGGACTAAAATATCAGTAAAGAATATTTTTTTTAATATACCAGCCAGAAGAAATTTTCTAAAGTCTAATAATGTTGAATTTAGACATGTTGTTAACGAATTTATTAGGGTATCCTTAGCCCATCCTGAAATTAAATTCATTTTTTACAATGATGATGATGAAATATATAATTTACCTATTTCAAATTTCAAAAAAAGAATCGTTAGTTTATTTGGCTCAAAAACTTCAGAAAAATTAGTTCCGGTTTCTGAAAATACTGAAATTTTAAAAATTGATGGATTTATATTTAAACCCAAATATTCAAAAAAAACAAGAAGAGAACAGTTTTTCTTTGTTAACAACAGATTTGTAAAAAGTTCATATTTAAATCATGCAATTAACTCAGCATTTGAAGGATTAATTGATCCAAAATATAATCCTTCTTACTTTTTAAATTTAGAAGTTGACCCAAGTTCAATAGATATAAATATTCATCCGACTAAAACTGAAATCAAATTTGAGGATGAGCATTCAATTTATGCAATTTTAAGAGCCTCAGTAAAGCACAGTCTCGGTCAATATAGTATTACTCCAGTATTGGATTTTAACAGAGATAAATCATTAGATATTCCGTATGATTTTGAAAAGAAAAGTAAATCTGCGTCTGTGGGAATTGATATTAATACCAATTATAACCCTTTTGAAAAAAGTGAAGTAACCCAAAAATTTGTCTCTATTGAGTCCTTTAATAAAAAAATGGAATCTTTAGAGTTTTCATCAGAAACTAATGAAATGAAGGAATTTAATTTTGATCAATTGAACCCAATTTCAAATGCAAATAATTCGATTCAGATAAATAAAAAATTTATTGTTAATAAGATTAAATCAGGTTTAATAATTATTAATCAAGAGAGAGCACATCAAAGAATCTTGTATGAGAAATTTTTAAAGTCAGTAACTTTAAACAAAATTAATTCTCAAAAATTACTTCATCCAATTGAAATTGAGTTTTCAAAAGTTGACATGCAAATTTTAAGGTCTAAAAAAGATATTCTCAATCAGTTTGGCTTAGACTTTGATTTAAATAAATATAAAATAATTATTAATGCAATACCCTCATTTATAGATTCTGTGAATTTGACTGAATCTTTTAATAAACTAATATTTAATGTTCAGAATGATGTTCCAGACGAAAGTTTTAGTGAATCTGATTTCATCGCTAAGATTATTTCAAAGTCTATGTCTATAAAAAACGGTAAATCTTTAAAATTAAATGAACAGCAATATATCATTAATTCACTTTTTGCTTGTAAAGAAACCATGATATGTCCATTTAATAAGAGAACTTTTGTCAAAATAGATTTTTCCGAAATTGAAAATATGTTTTAGTAAATGAATAGGATTTCACCCACTGTAAAACAACTTCTGATAATCAATATAATATTTTATTTTGGTTCTAGCTTATCATTGAATACGGATTTCATTTATTCATTATTCAGTTTACATTTTCCTGAAAACCCTGAATTTAAGTTTTGGCAACTACTCACACACATGTTTATGCATGGGGGTATTTTACATCTCGCGTTCAATATGTTTGCTCTATGGATGTTTGGATCTGCAATCGAGTCAATTTTCGGATCCAGAAGATTTTTATTTTTTTATTTAACATGTGGCTTAGGCGCAGCTATTGCTCAAATAAGTTTTCTTTACTACTCATTCTATTCTAATCTAGATTTGTTACTTAGTTCAGGATATGATCAACAAACTGTTTTGAACCTTCTAATGGAAGGGAAGTATAATACAGGTTGGGGAAATATTTTAGGACAAGAAGGTCTTATGAGTTTTAACACTTCATTTTTATCAACTATGGTTGGTGCATCAGGAGCAATAATGGGTATTCTTGTAGCTTTTGGAATGTTTTTTCCAGAAAGCAAACTAATGTTAATTTTCTTTCCAGTGCCTATTAAAGCAAAATATTTTATTCCAGGTATAATTCTTTTAGATTTATTTTCGGCTATTACTGGTCAGGCTATTTTTAGCCCAAGTAATACAGCTTTCATTGCCCATTTAGGAGGAGCATTTACGGGATTTTTAATCATGTATTATTTGAAAAAGAATCAGTTTAACCAAAACAGATGGTTTTGATGAGTTTTTTAGAAAAGATTAAAGTAGATATTAGTAAACTTGATTTTTTTCAAAAAATAATAGTAGTTAATATTTTTATTTTTATTGTATATAGGCTCACATTCTTATTTAAATTTCAGAATGATTTTATTTCTTATTTTTCTTTAGAGCCTAATTTTCTAACAAAACCATGGTCAATTTTAACATATGCTTTTATTCACCAAGGACTTTTTGAGTTGATTTTTATGATAATTTTATTGTTATTTTCATCCAATTCTATTACCAATTTATTAGGAAAAAAAATTACAATTAATTTATTTTTTTTAGGAATATTTTTTGGAGGCGTTGCCTATTTATTATCAGGATCAAAAGGCTCATTAATAGGATCCTCTGCTGGAATTTCATCACTACTATTTTTCTTGCTTTTACTATCTCCAAATTTGGGAGTTAGAATATTTAGATTTACAATAGAATTTAAATATATTATGGCTTTTATATTATTTACAGATTTTTTAAAATTAATATCACCTGGTCAATTTGGTGTTTATTCTCATATAGGGGGATATATTGTTGGGATTTATTATTATTACTCTTTATATGGTTTTCCAAAAAAAGTAAGTGTTCAAAACCACAAAAAAAGAAAAACTAATTTTAGAAATAAACAGAATAAAATTGACATTATTTTAGATAAAATAAGTAAAAGTGGTTATGATAGCCTGAGCGATGATGAAAAGGAATATCTTTTTAATCAAGGAGGGAATAAATGAAAAAACTTAGTTTTTCTGAAAAATTTCTTTTTTTAATCAATACCCTAGTAGCGTTTTCATTCTTAATTTCTTTATGTTTACCTCATATTAAGCCAACACTGTTTTCATATTTTGCGATATTCAGTTTGTTTACCCCTATAATAATAAGCTTGAATATTCTTTTTATGTTTTTCTGGATTGCTAAGCTAAAGAAACAATTTATGTTGTCTCTAATAGTTCTTCTTTTGGGAAATGATAGCTTAAAAAGTTTTATTAACTTTTCAAATAACTCAAAATCCATAGGAGATAATGAATTTTCAATAATAAGTTACAATGTTAGGCTATTTAATATTTATAATTGGATAGAGAAAGATAACGTTACAACAAAAATCAAAGACTTTCTTAAAAATAAAAATGCTGATATTATATGCTTACAAGAATATCAAAATGTGGAATTTGATCTCGAAAATTATCCCCATAAGTATGAAAATTTGAGAGGTGATAATTTAAAATATGGTCAAGCAATATTTTCAAAATATCCTATTATCAATAAAGGATCAATTGATTTCAATAGCCTTTCCAATAATGCTATTTTTTCGGATATAAAAATTAATAATGATACTATCAGAATTTATAATATTCATCTTGAATCTTTTTCTTTTGAAAAAGAAATTGAATTAAGTGAGTTAAACACAAACAATGAAAAAATAATGAATGATGTATCCAAAACTTTTGTCATTCAACAGAACCAAGTTGAATTAATCAAAAAAAACATTAAAAAAAGCCCATATAGAGTTGTTGTTTCAGGCGACTTTAACAATACTGCATTCTCTTACATATATAAAGAACTTTCCAGTAATTTAAATGATAGTTTTAAAGAAAAGGGAAACGGTTTTGGAATTACATTTAATTATAACTTCATCCCTTTAAGAATTGATTTCATTCTAAGTGACAAGGTTTTAAAAACAAATTACTTTACAACTCATAATATTAACTTGTCAGATCATGAGCCAATTTTTTCCCAATTCACGTATTAGTTATTAAAATAATTTAAACTGTTTAGGCCTTCATTAAACACTAAATCAATGACACTTAAATTTGAAATAAACCCATGTTCAGTCTCAAAGACCTGAGTATATGGTTGTATTATATTTGTTTTCACTTTGCTGTTTCTAATACTTAAATTCCTAAAATCAGAATTTGAATTATAATTATCCTGAAAGCTGGAAGTGAATTTAAATTTTAAATCTTTTTCAAGTATCTTAAATATAATTCTTATTGATTTTATGGTTATATCTATTAAAAATTCTTCTTTCTTTTCATAAATTTCAATAAAATGGTCTTCAAAAAATTCAAAATAAGGAGAGCTTCTATAAGCTATTTGAATTGACTTTAAATGATCTTTTTGCCAATTATTATTATTACATATTCTTATATCTTTAAGCTTTTCTTTTTTTGAACTTGAAAAACTAACAGGGATTATCAAATTTAGTTTTCCGTTTGATCCATAAATTGACGCTCTGTTTCTAAATGTCTGCTTTTGATAAAAATCATTTATCTCAAAAATTAAATTTTTAGATTTTAAGAGATGTGAAAAAAATTCAATATTTGGAAAATAGGTAGGATGTATTAGGGTTGTCATTCCAATTTCTTTCTTCTGAAATAAGAAATTATATTCCACAACAAAATTATTGCTATAAAATGTAAAATATAAGATTTTGGTTGACCATCTCCATGAACAGTCGTAAACATTCTATCCCATCTTATTTTATTAAATCCCTTTGCATTGTAGTCTATACTTAACCACTTGAATACAGGTTTTCCAACGACATGGTCAAATGGTACAAAACCCCAAGATCTTGAGTCTTGAGAATTACTTCTGTTATCACCCATCAACCAATAATAATCTTGCTTGAATGTATATTGATTTGCTTTGACACCATTGATATAAATATTATCATCCTGCATGTAAAGGTCATTATCTTCATAAATTTTAATAAGCCTTTCATAGATTGGAATATTGTCTTTATTTATTTCAATTGTAGCACCTTCTTTTGGAATATAAACAGGACCAAAAAAATCATTATTCCAATTATAAGATGGGTTTTGAGGAAAAACTGATGGATCTTTTACACCCTTTGTGAGCGTATCTTTTTTAATCCACTCAACATTAGTGTCTTTTTTAAGTTTCTCAAGAGATGCATCACTGATACCCATAAATTTATAAGTGTAGTTGCTATTTATAGGTCCAAATCTATCAGTTATATCATAATTATTAATCATAACTTTTTGATTGAACTTATTCTTTTTAGGTTGAACCAAATATGAAAATTGCAACTTGGCCCTTTGTGGTAATTGATTTTTTTCTCCATTTATATAAACATATCCATTAATTACCTCTAGAGTGTCTCCAGCTATACCAACAGCTCTCTTTACATAATTTGTTTTTTTATCAATTGGTTTATAATAATATTTGTCAGTGTAATACATGTTTTTAAAAGTATCAACGGGCCAATTGAAACATACAATTTCATTTCTTTTAATTTTTTGAAAACCAGGAAGTCTTGTGTATGGAAGTTCTGCTAAAAATGGTAACTGTTTTTTATTAAGATATGATCTGGTCTTAATAATTGGAATAGTATCATGTACCATTGGAGCCGCAATTGTTGTCATAGGTACTCTTGCTCCGTAGTGAAACTTACTTACAAATAAAAAATCTCCAACTAAAAGTGATTTTTCTAGAGAAGAAGTAGGTATGGTATAGGGTTGCATAAAGTATGTGTGCACAAATGTAGCAGCGATTACAGCAAAAATTATTGAGCTAGTCCACTCTCCATTTGAGCTTTTGGGATTAATATCTCTATCTTCAACATATTCTATAGTTTTAAAATAGTTCAGGTAATAATTATAAAAACCAAATGTACAAATAGACAAAAAAGTATCAGTGTATGAATTTTTCCTAAAACTCCTTGAAAGTTCAACCCAAATAACTGGAATTATAATTGTGTTCAATACCGGCATCATAATAATAAAAATCCACCACCAAGGTCTATTTATTATTTTTAGTAACACAAATACATTGTAAATAGGAATGAATGAATAAAATGATTTATTTCCAGAAATTCTATATAATTTCCATGTTCCTATTCCATGAATAAAATTTATAATTAAAAAAATCAATATTATTTCAATCATAACTCAATATTTAAAGAAATTCCAAAATTAGATTTATTATCGACTTCGTTAAATTCGATATTAGGTCTTAAAGATAAATTATCATCCAGGTTGTATTGCAATAGATGTGCATCTACATTCGCATCAATAATGTTTAATATATATAAACTAACTGTAACTAAAATAGATAGTTCTTTGTTTCTTTTTAAAGTACTTTGTGCTCTAATTAAACCATCATTAGAGATTGCAGGGTAAGCTCCACTTCCGTAAAATTCATCATCAGTGAATCCTGCTAATCTTCTTTTGTAAGCATTACGATATCTTTTGTAATCATTATCATTTTGATTATAGAAATATAAACTTGTTGCAAGTGCTCCATAAACAATAGGTATTTTCCAATATTTTTTATTGTACGCCTGACCTAACCCAGGAAGTACGGCAGAATAAAATGTTGCTTTTGATGGTCTCAATGCCATTTCTAAATCTTTTTCATAATCCTCATTTTGACCATAACTAAAAAAAGAAACAAAAAATAGAATGATATATATATAAAGTTTATTCATTGATTTTTTTAATTAATCTTAAAAAATCAGATTTTGATTTAAAATTTAAAATGATTTTTCCGGTTTTATTTTTATTAAAAACAAAATCAACTTTAGTTTGAAGTTTTTTTTCAGCTTTAATTTTTTGTTTTAAAAAATCATCGGCAAGATTATCTTTTACATTTTTTTTGGCAGGATTTTTAAATGAGCTAATGAGTTTTTCAGTATTTCTAACAGATAAATTCTTTGAAATTATTCTTTCATAAATTGAAAGCTGTAGTTTTTCATCATTAATGTTTATCATTGCCCTACCATGTCCCATTGATATGAAACCATCTTTTATACCGCTCTGTATTATTGGATTAAGCTTGAGTAATCTTAAATAATTAGTTATTGTTGATCTTTTTTTTCCAATTTTTTTACTCAATTCTCCCTGTGTAATTTTGATTTCCTCGATTAGTCGTTTGTAAGAAATAGCTATTTCAATAGAATCTAAGTCTTGTCTGTGTATATTTTCAACTAATGCCATTTCAAGTGATTGTTGATCGTTAGCCTTTCTTATATAGCATGGTATCTTATCAATCTTAATCTTTTTAAATGCTCTTAATCTTCTCTCGCCTGAAATTAATTGAAACTTATTTTTAGATATTTTTTTTATTGTAATGGGCTGAATAAGTCCAATATTTTTAATCGAAGTAACCAATTCTTCTAGTTTTTCTTTGTCGAACGCCGATCTTGGCTGAAATGGATTTAGTGCAATTTTCGAAATATTAATTTCTGTACTATAATTCTTATTTATTTTAGAAATTGAGCCAAGATTATTTTTTGAATCTTCCAAAATCGATGTTAATCCTCTGCCCAAAACTTGTTTCTTTGTTGCTTTAGCCATTATGATTTTTTGAAATAAGTTCTTTTGCCAAATTTAAGTAATTATCAGCTCCTTTACTGCTAATATCATAATCAATGATACTTTTACCATAACTTGTTGCCTCACCGAGCCTTACATTTCTGTGGATAAGTGTTTTAAATACCATCTCATCGAAATGAGTTTTCACTTCTTTTTTAACCTGATTTGAAAGATTTAAGCGAGTATCATACATAGTTAAGAGAAGTCCTTCTATCAACAGGTTTTCATTGTGAATTTTTTGTATGCTTTTTACAGTATTTAAGAGTTTACCTAAACCTTCAAGTGCTAAATATTCACACTGTATTGGAATCAACACTGAATCAGATGCAGACAATGCATTAATTGTTAATAATCCAAGAGAAGGAGGGCAGTCAATAATTATAAAATCATAATTTGCTGCAACTTCCATGATTGCATTCTTTAATAAATACTCTCTTTCTATCATATTGACTGATTCAATCTCTATCCCTACTAAATCAATGTGGGCGGGAATAACATCAAGGAACTCGAGTCTAGTTTTATAGATACACTCATTAGTTGAACACTCATTTTCCAATAAATTATAAATTGTTTTACTTCCAATATTTACCTCAACTCCAATAGATGAGCTGGCATTTGCTTGGGGATCAAAATCAATTAGTAAGACTTTTTTTTCTAAAGCTGCAAGTGCAGAAGATAAATTAACCGAAGTAGTTGTTTTTCCAACTCCGCCTTTTTGATTAGAAATAGCAATAATCTTGCTCATTTTTAATGAAATAATGAATTTTAAATTTACAATTAATAAAACGTAATAAGAACAATTTCTTGTTAAAGAAATTTTAAAATGTTAACATTAAAATTAAACGTGGTTATTGATTAGTGATTCAAGTATAGTTATAGCTGATTCCCCTATATTAGAACCGGGACCAAAAATGCATTTAACCCCATTATCAAACAAAAAGTCGTAATCTTTTTTTGGAATCACTCCTCCAACAACTATCATTTTATCATCACAGTCGTACTTTTTTAATTCTTTTGTCAGATTAGGAACTAAGGTTTTATGACCACCAGCAAGTGATGATATCCCGATAATATGTACGTCATTTTCAACCGCCTGTTTGGCAACCTCTTCTGGAGTTTGAAATAATGGCCCTATATCTACATCAAATCCAATATCTGCGAAACTAGTTGCTATAACTTTTGCCCCTCTATCATGTCCATCTTGTCCAATCTTTGCTATTAAAATTCTAGGCCTTCTACCGTCAATATCAGCAAATTTATTTGAAAGATCTACTGCATTTAAATAAGAGCTATTATCCTTCATATTTGATTTGTATACACCTGTAAAACTTTTAATATCAGACTTATAACGTCCAAATTCTTTTTCCAGAGCAGAGCTTATTTCACCGAGTGTCGCTCTAGCTCTAGCTGCTTTAATTGATAAAGCTAATAAATTTTTATTTTTTTCCATTGCGGCTAAACTTAGCTCATTCAAAATTTCAATTACTTTAGTTTCATTTCGGTTCTTTCTTACTTCTTTTAATTTTTTGAGTTGATTATTTTTAACTTCATGATTATCAATTTCTAAAAAATTCATAATTTCCTCTTCATCAAGTTTAAATTTGTTCACCCCTACAATTATGATGTCTTTATTATCAATTTTAGCTTGTTTTCGTGTTGCCGCCTGTTCGATCCTCATTTTCGGAATTCCCTTTTCAATTGCTTTTGTCATCCCTCCAGCATCATTAATTTCATTAATGTGAATCATTACTCTTTCTATAAGTTGATGGGTCAAACTTTCAACATAATAACTTCCTCCCCAAGGATCAACTGTATTACAAACATCAATTTCTTCCTGAATTATAAGTTGAGTATCCCTGGCAATTTTTGATGAAAATTTTGTTGGTAACCCGATAGCTTCATCTAATGAATTTGTATGAAGACTTTGTGTTCCACCAAAAACCGCTGATAATGCTTCAATTGTTGTTCTAGTTATATTATTAAACGGCTCTTGCTCAGATAAACTCCAACCGCTTGTTTGGCAATGAGCGCGAAGACAATATGATTTATAATTTTGAGGATTAAATGGCTTCATTAATTTTGCCCAAAGAAATCGAGCAGCTCTCAATTTAGCTATTTCCATAAAGTGATTCATTCCAATTCCCCAAAAAAAAGAGAATCTATTAGCAAATTCGTCAACTTTTAGACCAGCGTTAATTCCGGTTTTGACGTATTCAATTCCGTTTGCTAATGTGTAGGCAAGTTCCAGATCAGCACTTGCACCAGCTTCTTGCATATGGTAACCAGAAATACTTATGCTGTTAAATTTTGGCATATTTTTACTAGTAAATTCAAAGATATCCGCTATAATTCTTATTGATTCCTCCGGGGGATATATAAAGGTGTTTCTTACCATATATTCCTTTAAGATATCATTTTGTATTGTACCCGAAAGTTTAGAAATATCGACTCCTTGCTCTTCAGCTGCAACAATATAAAACGCCATAACAGGTAGTACAGCCCCATTCATTGTCATTGACACACTCATTTTATCAAGAGGTATACCATCAAATAAAATTTTCATATCCTCAACAGTATCAATTGCAACCCCAGCTTTGCCAATATCTCCAATCACCCTAGGATTATCAGAGTCATACCCTCTGTGTGTTGGTAAATCAAATGCAACAGAAAGTCCTTTTTGACCCGCCTTTAAATTTTCTCTGTAAAATTGATTACTCTCTTTAGCAGTTGAAAAGCCAGCGTACTGTCTTACAGTCCAAGGTTTATTGGTATACATGGACGAGTATGGTCCTCTAACAAATGGTGGTAGGCCAGGTATTGAATGATTATGATTGTGATTTGACAAATCATTTGAGTCGTAATAATTTTTAATGCTAATTTTCTCATCAGTCTCAAAAAAACTTTGATCTTTATTAATCCCTTTTATGGGATTATAGTCAGCTAAATCAAGTTTATTTAAATCTTTTCTAAGCATTTGTAAATTTATTTTGACCAACTAAAACTTTATCTCCTGATTCATATTGCTCTTTTTCTATATCGTGATTTATCAAAATCTCTTGAAAAATCTTTTTATTTTTTTGATCATGAAAGTATCCTCCATTATTTTCAATTTTCTTTATTAGTTTAAGAGATTTTTCTGCCAATTTTTCTATTAAATATGTGATGTAATAACTACCACTGATTGCATTATTAACGCACTCAATTGAAGTTTCATTTTTAAGAATTAAAAGTTGATTATTAGTAATCCTTTGAGAAAATTCGTTTTCATCATTGAATTTTATATCATAAGGGATAGATTTTATAAAATCACAACCACCCAATATTGCTGACATACACTCAGATGTAGTTCTAATTAAATTGTTGTTATAATTTTTAGTTGTTTTATTTTTTGATGTTGGTTTTGCAGTAATAATACAATTATCTATTTGATTACCATATTTCTTTGAAATGATACTCCACAAAATTCTTGTTGCTTGAATTTTAGCAATTTCAAAAAAATAATTATTTCCTTGTATTAACTCAAATGATATTTTGTTAAACAGAGTATTTCCATATTTATTAACATAATCAATCCCAGCAGAGAGTGTAAATGCAATTTCTTGAACAATGTTTGCTCCAGATTTTTTAAAAAACTCTGAAGATAAATTTAATCTGAAGTTTTCTTGATAAGATTTATTTAAATTTGAAGGCTCTTTGCTGTCTAAGTTAGGTTCAATTAATAGTTTAAATTCAGAATTATAGTTTACAGGTCTATCGGTTTTTATATATATATTTCCATTAGACAAAAAAGAATTATCTATAAATTGGTCTTGGTAATTACTTATAATTAAATTTTTTATTTCGTTTTCATATAATAATTTAACATGTTCATTAAGGTTAGTGTTTTTATCGCACTTTATCTCGCTTATAATATTCCATTCTTTGGGAAATAATAATTGTTCGGGATCGATCAAGCATTTTTTATTAGATGAGTAATGAGGAGAAACGTTAATTCCCTCATTGGTTGTAGAAAATAATCTTTTATAGCGATCTCTTCCAAGATCTAAAATAATTTTATCTTTCCATGCTTTTTCTAAATTTTTTGATTCTTTCATTTAATCAGAAATTGTATCATATTCAATCAAAAATATTTCTTCATTATCTTTTTTCATTAATAACTTTTCTCTAGCATATTTTTCAAGACCTGAGTCTGATTGTATCAATTGTAATTCTATGTTATCATCCGCTATTTCTTTTTCATAGTAAGATTTTTGATCATCTAATTCATTTATGTCATTATTTAACTCATAGTGTATAATCAATGAATTGCTATCAAAAAAAATCATCCAAATAATGAATAAAGTTATAATAACACCGTATGTGCTTTTAATCAATTTTAAAAGTCTATTTTTCACTTAATATGTTTTTTATAATGTCAATCAGAAGATCAATTTTAGTATTGTTTTCTGTATTTAAAATTAAATCACATTCTTTTTTCATTGGTTCCACATGGGAACTATGCATTTTATCCAGACGATTTTCAAATAATTTAATTACATCTTGATGATTTCTTCCTCTTTCACTTATATCCCTCTCAAGTCTTCTTTTTAATCTTGTATCTCTTGAACAATCAAGAAAAACATTGTAATTAATTTGATTTTTTAAAGTTCTATTACTAAGAATTAATATTCCTTCAATTATTAAAATTTTTTTTGGTTTGAACAATGTTGAGGTTTTAAGTCTTAGGTGAGAGCTAAAAGAGTATTGAGGTACATTAATATTTTGGCCAGTTTTTAGAAGTTTAATGTGATTATTTAGTAAATCAAAGTCTATCGCATCAGGTGTGTCATAATTTAACTTATCTCTGTCGCTAAAATTTAAATTATTATTCTCTTTATAATATGAATCTGACGATAAAAAGCCAACAGCTGATTGGTCAAAGAAATTACTTATTTTATTAATAATTGTAGTTTTACCACTACCTGTTCCTCCCGTGATTCCTATAATAAACATGCTATTCAATTATTTTAATAATACCCAGGTTTTCAACTCCAACATATATATTTTTATCATTGTCTAATTCAATAGACCTAACCCTTCCAATCTTATCTAACAATCTATTTTCTTTTATAACTTTTCCATTATCAATGACACATTGATGGAGATAAGCAAATTTTAAAGATCCGATCAGTATACTTTTATTCAATGTCGGATAATTTGGATTATCAATATATACCATTCCGCTTGGCGCAATTGAAGGAACCCAATAATGAATTGGATCAATCATACCTTTCATGGAGGTTTTATCAGTGAATTTTGTTCCGATGTAATTAATTCCATAACTAGCTAATGGCCATCCATAATTATTACCAGACTTTATTATATTAATTTCATCTCCTCCTCTTGGTCCATGTTCATGTATCCATATCTTATCTTCATTCTTATCATAGAACATGCCTTGTGGATTTCGGTGTCCATAGCTGAATATTGCTTTTTTTGAATTTTTTTCATCTACGAATGGGTTGTCAATCGGAATTCTTCCATCATCGTGTAATCTATATATTTTACCACCATCTCTTCTAATATCTTGAGGATTAAGATCTCTATTTCCACGATCACCAATGCTGAAGAAAATATAATTTTCTTTATCAAAAACTATTCTACTTCCATAATGTAAAGTTCTTTTACTATTTGGGGTAGCCTTATATATAATTTCTTGATTTTCTGCTGAATCCTTGTTTAATTTAAATCTTAAAATAGTAGTGTTTGTTCCAGGATTTTTATCATTAGAAGATGAATAGGAAATATAAATCCAGTTATTCTCTGAGTAATTTGGGTGCAGCTCAATATCTAAAAGACCTCCCTGATTTTTTGAGATTATTTCAGGAAGATTTTTGATCTTATTTCTGACACCATTTTTAAAATGGATTAATTCACCCTTTCTTTCTGTTATTAATATCGAATTATCTGGTAAAAAAACAAAAGCCCATGGAACCTCTAGCTTATCAACTACTAATTCATATTTTAACTCATTAGAATATATATTATTTATAAAATAAAAAACAACGAATAATTGAACAAATATCTTCATATAATGAAATTACAAAAAACTAGTTATTAAATGCTAAAATGAATACCTCAAATAAACAATAATTACATATTTTTGTTAATCAAATAAAATGTTGATGAGTGAAAAAATAAATTGTCTTATTATCGGATCAGGTCCTGCCGGATATACTGCAGCAATATATGCTGCAAGAGCAAATATGAGTCCAGTTTTGTATCAAGGAATACAACCTGGAGGTCAGTTGACCACCACTACTGATGTAGAAAATTTTCCCGGCTACCCTGATGGGATATCAGGTCCCGAAATGATGATTGAATTACAAAAGCAAGCTGAAAGATTTGGTACCGATATAAGAAATGGATGGATAACTAAGGTTGATTTTAATAATCAACTAAAATTATGGGTTAATAACGAACACGAGTTAGAATGTAAAACTGTAATTATTTCTACAGGCGCTTCAGCAAAATATTTAGGTTTGGAATCAGAAAAAAAATACTTAGAGTCTGGAGGTGGAGTGTCAGCTTGCGCTGTATGTGACGGGTTTTTTTACAAGAATCAGGAAGTTGTAATTGTTGGTGGTGGTGATTCTGCATGTGAGGAGGCTCATTATCTCTCAAAATTATGTAGTAAGGTAACAATGCTTGTAAGAAAGGATGAATTTCGAGCTTCAAAAATTATGCAAGAAAGGGTAAAGAAAACGGAAAATATCGAAATTCTTTTTAACACATCAACATTGGAGGTAAAGGGTGATGGTCAAGTTGTTACATCGATACTAACCAAAAATAATATCTCAGAGGAGTTGAAAGAAATACCAGCAACTGGTTTTTTTGTTGCGATAGGGCACAAGCCAAACACTGATATTTTTAAGCCTTTTTTAGATATGGATTCAACAGGCTATATTATCAATGAACTAGGTTCAACCAAAACTAATGTTGAGGGAGTTTTTGTTTCTGGTGATGCAGCAGATCATACCTACAGGCAAGCAATAACTGCAGCTGGAACGGGTTGTATGGCTGCATTAGATGCTGAGAGATACTTAGCAGCTCTTTAAATTTTAAATAAGATAAGCTATGCAAATTTTTAAAAGAAACCCTTTTGGTCATATACTCTTTTTAAAAAAGTGGCTTATAAGATTACTTGGCGCCTACAGTCACCGCAGATATCGGGGCTTTAATGAATTAAAAATAGAGGGGTCTGAAATTATCAGAAATTTAAAAGATTCTAATGTACTTTTTATTTCAAATCATCAGACATATTTTGCTGATGTTGTAGCAATGTTTCATGTATTTAATGCTAGTTTAAAAGGCAGAGTTGATTCCATTAAAAATATTAGCTACTTATGGAACCCAAAACTTAATATATATTTTATAGCTGCAAAAGAAACTATGAATGCTGGATTAATTCCAAAGATCTTAGCTTATGCGGGTTCAGTGAGCATAGAAAGGACGTGGAGAAGTAATGGAGAAGATGTAAACAGAAAAGTGAAATTTAGCGATATTTCAAATATTGGAAAAGCATTAAATGATGGTTGGGTTATTACCTTTCCTCAAGGTACTATAACTCCTTTCAAACCTGTAAGAAAAGGCACCGCCTATTTGATAAAAAAATTTAAACCAGTCGTTGTTCCCATTGTTATTGATGGATTCCGCAGATCTTTTGATAAAAAAGGTTTAAGAGTTAAGAAAAAAAATATCCTTCAAACTATGATTATAAAGGATCCAATCGAAATTGATTATGAGAACGAGTCGACTGAACAAATTATTGAAAAAATAGCTTATTCCATTGAACAACATGAAAAATTTTTGAAGGTTGTTCCACAAAATGAATTAAATGGGGAAAGGGAATTAAATAAAAAAAGAGAGTTTTGAATTTTTAAAAGCACCTCTTTTATTTTTTTATAATTCTCTTAATTTCAATCATTTCTCTAGAAAATATTTTGACTAAGTAAACCCCAGAAACTAGTTGAGTTACGTTTACTCTATCTAAGTTTTCTTTTTGTTTTACCAAAAGATTTTTACCTAATAAATCATAAATTTCAATCTTAGATATTTCATTATTTGAATAAATATTGATGTAATTGTTTACAGGGTTTGGGTATATTTTAAAAATAGTTTGAACAATCTCATTATTATTTAAGTTTTCTGAAATACCCATAATTTTGAAATTATCAAAATAGAATCCATCTCTACGTAATCCATCATCCGTATATAGTTTAAATCTTGCTAAAATTTCTTCACCCAAATAATCTGTTAAAGAAATGCTTTCATTTATCCAATCAGATTGATTGCCATCATACAGTGGCTCATCTACGGCATAATCATGAGTTTCAATTCCTTTGGTTGTATATTTTCCACATTGTGGAATCCATGAGTTTCCATTATCAGTTGAAATTTCCAATTGTACATAATCATATCCAGATTCTATATTCCACTTAGCATCAAAATTGATCTCTGCATAAATAAGACCAGAAAGGTCAACAGTATTTAATAATTCAATTATTTCTTGTGAGTTATTGCTGTAATTCGAATATGGTGAGTCTGTTATGCTAGTCTCAGGTGAAAAATATTCCTCGTATGTATTTGACCAATCAGAATCATTACTCCAGTAATTGGTGTAATTATCGCTTTGATCTTCTATAATTATTTGAGGTTCTCCGAATATTTTATTAATCAATATTTCTTCTTCGTACAAACCATTATTTACAATGTATTTGTAAACAATACTATCTCCCTCATTGATTGATTCATTTAAATTAACTTGGAAACTACTTGAAATAATTTCACCAATTGATAGTGAGTTTAAATTAATTTCTGATGATACTGAATCAATATTTGTTGAAATCGGAATTAAAGAAATAGAAAAATTTCCATTATCAATAATACCAAGCCTTTGAATGCTAAAATTTGACTGAAAATTTGTGTCAGCTATGAAATTTGGAGTGTTGTCTTCTAGTTTTGTGTAATTTCCTATCATTTTAGCAGCAGTCAGATTCAAATGTATCATACCTTTACATAGGTCCTCAATAGTTGATGCCTGAGGCCAAAATGAACTCCCAATTTCTGGGGTCATTGCAAATATTTTTTCTCTGGTTTCATTATCTTCAGTGATTAGCATACCGTACATAAAATCATCACTGTCACCTGCAGCGGGATACAAGTCTGCACTTATTATATTATCATAATTATTCTCGCTAACAAGTTCAGAGGATATAAACTCATAAATCTCATTATCTTCAGTTGGTTGATTGTAATCATATCCATATGGATATAAAAGTAAATTTCCGTAGGTGTGATTGTTTAGTGCTAGTTTGAAATTTTTCGATTCAACTAAGTATCTAATAGCTCTATTTTCAGCTTCTGAAAAAGGTTCATCCCCAGCATAGGTACTACCATTTGGATTATTTGACGTACCAGAGGTATTCCAGACTTCGTTACCATTCTCGTCAATGTAAGAATAATTTCTATTATTATCCACTCCTTGATTATCCCTTCTGTTTTTTCTCCACATTCCACCGCCACTTGGTTCGCTAGTCTCGTTGTAAATGTATCCGTCAGGATTAACACAAGGAACAAAATACAACTCCGAGTTATCTATAATCTGTTTAATACTATCATTTGAATCGTAATTCTCAAGTAAATACCACATAAAAAAAATCAATTGTTGCATAGATCCGGGTTCTCTGGCGTGGTGAAGAGCAGTGTATAAAATTTGAGGTTCATCTTCATCTACATTTGGATTGTCAGATATTTTAACCATTTGCAAAAATCTTCCTTCATAAGTTTCATGTATATGAGGTGTTCCATTATAATTATTATCTTTTAAATCAGTCCTTTGAGAAATTAAAGTTGGATATTGATTATACATGTCATCAATTTCACTTATCATTTCATCATAAGTGTAAAAACCACCAAAATCGTTTCCATCTTTTATATCATAGTTTTCTGGAGTGGTATAATCATCATTTCCAGAATCACAAAACTCATTTGATTTAATATCAGATTTAGACTTGTTTCTATTTTGATAAAAGTTAACTACATCATCGATTAATATATCATATGTTAGACCTAAAGAGGTAATTTTTTCTAAATCGTCCCATGAAAAATCAGAAATAAAAAAATGATTTTTTTTATGTAAACCATGGTCAATACAAACTCCACTATTGGAAAGCTTCAATAAATCCTCCTGATTTGAATAATTGATTTTGATTTTATAGAAAATATCTGAATGCTGGGAATAACCAAGTCCGGTAATTAGAATTAAAAAAAGAAAAAACAAATTTTTTTTCATCAATTTTTTACTTTAATAAAGGCAAATATTATTCCGAAAAGTTAGGAATTTTCTAATATCCAATTTTTGGCATTTAAAAATGCCAATATCCATGGACTTAATATGTCATCTCTGTTATCCTTGTAGTATGCCCAATTCCACTTAAATATTGATCTTTCTATATGCGGCATGGTTACAAGATGTCTGCCATCATCACTGCTTAGCATGGCTGTATTATAATCTGAGCCATTTGGGTTGGATGGATAATCCGGGTATCCGTACTCCGCAACTATATTATAATTTTCTTTTGGGTAGGGAAGTTTAAACTTTCCCTCACCATGGCTTATCCATACACCTAAATTTAATTGTTCAAGCGAGCCTAACATAATTGAATTATTAGTGTTTATTTTCACTGATGTGAAATTACTTTCATGTTTTCTTGAATCATTGAAAGTCATTTTTCCATGATTTTCATGTTTTGGATATATTAAATCAAGCTCCATGAATAGTTGACATCCATTACATATACCAATGGATAAAGTATCCTTTCTTGAAAAAAAGTTTTCAAGTGCGTTTTTTGCGCTATCATTAAACTTAAATGATCCTGCCCATCCTTTGGCAGAACCAAGAACATCAGAGTTAGAAAAACCTCCAACAGCACCCAAAAATTTAATGTCCTGTAATGTTTCTTTTCCAGAAATTAGGTCGGTCATATGAATATCTTTAACATCAAATCCTGCAATATGTAGAGCATTAGCTAATTCTCTTTCACTATTACTGCCTTTTTCTCTTAATATTGCTGCTTTTGGTTTTTTTCCAGAGGGTAATTTTATTAAGCTGCCGTTAAAATTTTTAGGAAACTTAAATTTTAGTGGTTGATTCTTGTAATTTTCAAATCTTGCATCAGCTAGGTTGTTAGAAGTTTGCATTCTGTCAAGTAGAGTTGATGTATGAAACCAATAATCTCTGTATTTTTCTAAATCAAATAAAAATTCATTTTCTTGATTTTTTATTTTCAACTTATTTTCATTAATAACTTTACCAATCTTGTGGGCAGCTATCCCATTATTGATTAATTCTTTTTCTATTTTATCATCTTTACCCTGAATAATTATTCCACAATTTTCTGAAAACAGTATTTTGACGGTATCATTTTCATTTAATGATGACAAATCTATGTTTGCACCAATGTTTTTAGTAGAAAAACACATTTCCATTAAAGATGTAATAAACCCACCAGAACCAATATCATGACCAGCTGTAATAAGATTATTTTTTATCATTTTTTGTATTGTTTCAAAAACATTGACAAAATATTTTGAATCGTTTATAGTTGGAGTGTTATTTCCAATATTGCCAATTATTTGAGAAAAGGCAGAGCCACCTAATTTAAAATCATCTGAGGATAGGTTTATGTAAAAAATAGATCCTTTGTCAAGCTTAAATAAGGGTTCAATAATATTTGAAATATTATTACAATGAGCAGTTGCTGATACAATTACAGTCCCGGGGGATTTGACCTCTATATTTTCATATTTTTGATTCATTGATAAAGAATCCTTTCCTGTAGGAATATTAATACCTAACTCAATTGCAAATTTTGAAACTGATTCAACGGCTTTATAAAGTCTAGCATCTTCTCCCTCATTCTTACATGGCCACATCCAATTAGCAGATAAGGAGACTCCTTTTAAGCCGTTTTCAATAGGAGCCCAAATTATATTAGTTAATGCTTCAGCTATACTATTTTTACTTCCAGCATTAGGATCAATTAATGCTGATACAGGAGAATGTCCAATGGATGTTGCTACACCATTTTTAGTAGAGTAGTCTAATGCCATTACTCCACAATTATTAAGAGGCAACTGAAGTTCACCAACACATTGTTGTTTTGCAACTTTTCCCCCAACACATCTGTCAACTTTATTTGTTAACCAATCTTTACAGCCTACAGATTCTAAGCTAAATATTCGCTCGATGTAATTATGAATAAGTCCATTAGAATATTTAATATTATTATATTTTTTGGAGATACTTTTATCTTTCAAAATGGTTTGGGGAGAGCTTCCAAAAAAATGACCTAAGTCAAGGTCAACGCAACTAAGATTTGATTTTTCGGAGTGTATAGTGAATCTATTATCATCTGTAACTCGACCAACAATGTATACAGGGGCTCTTTCCCTCTCACATATACGTATAAATTCATCAATATTTTCTTTTTTTATAATTAATCCCATTCTCTCTTGAGATTCATTTCCAATTATTTCTTTATTTGAAAGTGTTGGGTCTCCAATGGGTAAATTATCCAATTTGATAAATCCTCCAGTTTCCTCTACTAGCTCGGTTAAGCAATTTAAATGACCGCCAGCACCATGATCATGAATGGAGACTATACAATTTTTGTCATTTTCTAGAGTACCTCTGATAGCATTTGCTACTCTTTTTTGCATTTCGGGATTAGACCTTTGAATAGCATTTAATTCGATTCCAGTTGAAAACTCTCCAGTATCTGCAGAAGAAACAGCTGCTCCACCCATACCAATTCTGTAATTATCACCACCCATAATTACAATCAAATCATCTTTTTCAGGTTTATTTTTGATAGAGTGCTCTTTATTGGCAAAACCAATTCCACCAGCTAACATTATTACTTTGTCATAAGATTGTATTTCACCGTCATTATCATTTTCAAAAGTAAGTAGAGACCCAGAAATGAGTGGTTGTCCAAACTTATTTCCAAAGTCTGAAGCCCCATTAGAGGCCTTAATCAATATTTCAACCGGAGTTTGATATAACCATTTTCTTTCTTCAATATTATTTTCCCATTCTTTATTATTTATTCTAGAATATGGTGTCATGTAAACTGCTGTTCCAGCTAATGGTATTGAGCCTCTACCACCAGCTAATCTATCTCTAATTTCGCCACCAGAACCTGTTGCTGCCCCATTAAATGGTTCAACCGTTGTAGGAAAATTATGAGTTTCTGCTTTTAAGGAAATTACCGTTTCAATTTCTTTAGAAATATAGAAGTTTGATTCATCAGATTTACAGGGTGCAAATTGAATAACTTTTGGTCCTTTTACAAACGCTACGTTATCTTTATATGCAGAAACTATATTATCCGGATTTTCTTTTGATGTTTTTTTAATCAATGAAAATAAGCTTTCTTCTTTCTCTTGTCCGTCAATAATAAATTTTCCGTTGAAGATTTTATGTCTACAATGTTCAGAATTAACCTGTGAAAAGCCAAATATCTCAGAGTCGGTTAGTTCTCGATTTATTATTTTTGAAACATTATTGAGATAGGAAATTTCGTCCAGACTTAATGATAATCCTTCTTTTTGATTATATTTTTCAATATCATTAATATTTGTAATTTTCTCTGGGATGATATTTATCTTGAAAAGATCTTGGGAAAGAGAGTTGAACCTTTCATTTAACATGGGGTCAAAATCATTTGAATCATCACTTTTTAGATTATATTTTTCAATTCTTGCCACAGAAGTTAACCCCATATTATGACAAATTTCTACTGCATTTGTACTCCAAGGAGAAACCATGGCTGCTCTGGGCCCAATTAGATCACGGCTGACTTTAGCATCAGAAATAAAAGTAGCATTGCCGAATAACCATTCCAGCTTTTTTATTTCGTTTTCGGAAAAGGATTTTTTTGTTTGAACTGCAAAAACAGATTGATATTTAGATTCAAAAAAAGATATCATTTGATATTAATATGAGTTCTAAAATTAATCGAAATTAATTTATTAATTATTAAAATAAATTGACGAAAATAAATAGTTATCCACCTCTTTTAAACAGACTATTTAAATAGATTGCATTTTAACCAGATTGCTGTAAATTCCGTCCTTTTCCATCAAGTCTTTATGAACTCCTGATTCTATGATTTTGCCCTTATCTAAAACAATTATACTGTCAGCATTTTGTATGGTTGACAATCTATGTGCTATTACGATTGAAGTCTTATTTTTCATAAGATTATCCAATGCATTTTGAACAAGTTTTTCACTTTCGCTATCAAGGGCCGATGTGGCTTCGTCTAAAACTAAAATAGGAGGATTTTTTAAAACTGCTCGAGCTATACTTAATCTTTGTTTTTGACCTCCAGATAACTTATTTCCTGAATCCCCTATATTATTATCAATACCCTCAGGTAATTTATTTACAAACTCCCAAGCGTTAGCAATTTTTAAACAATTAATTAATTCATCATCCGAAGCATTCGGTTTGGCAATTAAAAGGTTGTTTTTTATTGAATCATTAAATAAAATTGAGTCTTGTGTTACCAATCCAATTAACTCTCTAAGAGATTCCTTTTTTAATTTTTTAATATTTTCTCCATCAATATTAATTGATCCAGAGCCTACATCGTAAAATCTACATATTAGATTAGCAATTGTTGACTTTCCACTACCAGATTGACCAACTAATGCAATATTTTCCCCTTTTGCTATAGTTAAATTAAAATTGTTCAAAACATTTTCATCATCGTATGAAAATGACATATTTTTTATTTCAATTTTTTCGGTAAAAGAATTAATATTTTTAGCATTTGGATCTTCCTTAACTACCGTTTCATTATCAATTACGTGAAATATTCTTTCAGCAGCTGCAGACGCCTTTTTTACCTTATAAGTTGCCCTGCTAAGTGATTTTGCAGGAGTTAAAATATTATACGCAAGTCCAAGGTATACGATGAATGCACTGGCATCAAGTGAATTTTCATTAAGTACCATTATTCCACCAAACCATAACACTCCAGCTATTGATGAAATTCCTAAAAATTCACTAAGTGGACTTGCTAGGTTTTTTCTATTTAAAACACTATTTGAAAACTGATAAAATCTTTTTGTTGAATTTGTAAATTTTTCTAAAAACTTGTTCTCTGCGTTAAAAATCTTAAGGATTTTCATTCCTGAAAGAGTTTCATCAACTAGAGAAATAAATTGACCTTGTTCTTTTTGAACCTTAAGCGATTTTCTTCTAAGAGATTTTCCTACAACAGAAATTACAAACCCACAGAGTGGTATAAAAATAATTACAAATAAGCTTAGCTTTGGGCTAATCAAAAACATTGAAACAAGTGTAAATAAAACCATCAGTGGATCTTTTACAATTAATTCAAAGATTGAAAGAAATGAGTTGTCCAATTCTTGGACATCAGATGAAATTCTAGCTACAATATCTCCTCTTTTTTTCTCTGAATAGAACGAAAGTGATAATTTGATGATTTGACCATATATTTCATTTCTAATATTTCTAACAACACCATTTCTCAGAAATGTTATGAAGTACATTGCTAAATAATTAAAGATATTTTTAAGTAAAAAAGTAATTATGATTATTGAAACCATTAAGATTAGCACATCATCACTACCAGCAGCTTTTTTAGTTGTAACAAAATAGTTTAGATAATTTTCGACAAAATTTGTAATCTCAGAAATACCTTCCCAAACAGGAGGTTGATTTAGTTGCTCTGTTTGATTAAAAAGAACTTTCAACATGGGGAATAATGAAATCATTGAAAGGGTTCCAAAGAAGGCATAAAAAACATTAGATATAATATTTAGTATGAAGTATTTTTTATAGACCCATGCATATCCAAATATTCTATTAAAGTAGTTTGTATTCATAAACCAATACTTTTAATAATTCTTTCAATCTTATCATTCAAGATTTTATCAACTTTTTCAAATTCATTAATACTGCTTAAAGCTTCATTTATAGAAATATACATTTTAATTTTTGGCTCAGTACCGCTTGGCCTTAAAATTATTTTGTAACCATCAACTGATTCAAATTCAACAACATTTGATTTAGGTAAACTAATTTTTTCAGAAACACCACTAATTAAATTTTTCTTTAATGAAATTGAATAATCACAAAAATATTTAACCCTAGATCCTAGAATATAATCAAGAGGTTTTTTTCTAAAACCATTAATTATTTTTTTTATTTCATTTTGTCCTTTTTCTCCCCCTTTAGCTATTGAAACTAATTTTTCTTTGTAAAAACCGTGGAGGCAATAAAGTTTTATTAACTCTTTGAAAACTGAAGAATTTTTTTGTTTGTAGTAAGAAATCATTTCACAAGCTGCTAAGCTGGCGGTTAAAGCATCTTTATCTCTAACAGCATCTCCAATCATTAAACCAAAGCTTTCTTCTCCGCCAATCAAAAATTTTTGATCAGGAAAATCTTCTATCATCTTAGCAATCCATTTAAATCCTGTTAGGCTTAATTTATAATCAATATTATAATATTTTGCGATATTTTTAATCATTGGAGTGGAGACTATTGTCGATGCTAAAAAATGATTTTTATTTAGTGTTTTTTCTGATTTCTTTTTGTCGAGAATGTAATTAAACATTAAAACCATCAGTTGATTTCCATTAATCAATGTTAAATTATTTTTTAAGTCTCTAATTGCTATACCCAATCTGTCAGCATCCGGATCAGCACCGATGACTATATCAGCTTTTTCTTTATTGCCAAGCTTTAAGGCAAGATATAATGACTCAATTTCTTCAGGATTTGGAGATTTAACTGTGCTAAAATTACCATCTGTAATCATTTGAGATTTTACATAATTAACATTTTGATATCCTGCTTTTTTTAGTAATGTCGGAATTATTGTAGATGAGGTGCCGTGCAAAGCAGTGAAAACAATTCTAATATCATTTCTGTTTTTTACATTTTTATTGATTGCATTTTCTAAGCAGATATTAATAAACGGCTTATCGATTTCTTTATCTATTTCTTCTATTAATTCTGGTCTGGAATTAAAATTCACATCTTTGAATTTTAATTTTTCAATTTCAGATATTAATAAGTTGTCAATTGGAGGCACTATTTGTCCTCCATCTTTCCAATATACTTTAAATCCATTATACTCAGGAGGGTTGTGCGAGGCTGTCAAAACTATTCCACATAAACAATTTAGTTTTCTTACAGCATACGAAAGCTCAGGTGTTGGTCTCAAAGCTGAAAATAGGTAGACCTTGATTTTATTAGCAGAAAATACCTCTGCAACAATTTTTGCTAAATCACTGCTATTATTTCTGCAATCATAAGCAATAACAACTGATTTATTGTTATGGTAATTATTATTTATAAAGTTTGAAATTCCCTGAGTATTTTTTCCTATTGTATATTTATTTATTCTGTTTGTCCCAACACCCATTAACCCTCTCATTCCTCCTGTTCCAAATTCTAAATTTTTATAGAATGCATCGGTTAATTTGACTTTATCATTTTTTAAATGATTTAGTTTATTTTGGGTTTCTTCACAAAATGGGTGATTTGACCACTCTTCAATATTTTTTTTTACCGTATTATTCATTGAACAAATTCACTTCAAAATTAGACTTACAGAAGAGAATTTTTTGTAGATAAGTTGTTAAATTAATCACAAATTTACTTGCTTATGGATTATGTACTGAGGCTTTTGATTAATGCTTTTCAGCATTAGTTCTCCAATAAAACCCATTGAGAAGAACTGACTCCCAATAATCATAGTAACTAAACTGATGTAAAATTCTGGTCTTTCAGTGATAAGTCTACCCCCCGGATTTAGGATTATTTTATCATAGCCAAGATAAGCCGCAAATAAAAATCCTGTAGTAATTAAAATAAGCCCTAGTGAACCAAACAAATGCATTGGTCGTTTACTGAAACTTGAAATAAACCATATGGTTAACAAATCAAGAAAACCATATAAAAACCTACTAGGTCCAAATTTTGTTTTTCCATACTTTCTAGCTCTGTGATTGACAATTTTTTCTCCAATTTTTTTATAACCTTCATTTTTTGCTAGAATGGGGATATACCGATGCATCTCTCCGTAAACATTTATACTTTTAATAACATCTTTTTTAAAAGCTTTTAATCCGCAGTTAAAATCATTTAGCTTAATTCCGGAGGTAGTTCTTGCTGCAAAATTGAAAATTTTTGATGGTATATTTTTAAATATTACTGAATCAAATCTTTTTTTCTTCCAACCTGAAACAAGATCAAAATTGTCGTTCATAATCATGTCATACAAGGCAGGGATTTCCTTCGGATCATCTTGAAGGTCAGCATCCATTGTAAAAACCACTTGCCCTCGAGACTTTAGAAACCCAACATGAAGTGCCTGAGATTTACCATAATTTCTGTGAAATTTTATCCCTTTTATTGTATTCGATTTAGATGAAAGTTCTTCTATAATATCCCATGAGTTATCACTACTTCCATCATCGATGAAAATGATTTCATAAGTAAAGTTATAACTTTTCATAACATCTTTTAGAGAATCAGTTAATTCTACAAGCGATTCCTTTTCATTTAAAAGAGGTATAACTACAGAAATATTCATTAGATATTATGATTTTTTAAAGATTGCGGCGATTATCAGGCCGAAAATAGCATTTCTTAAAAGTGCATTAGCATAATTTTGGAAAATAGCCGTATAAGAAAAGGAATGATTATTTTGCATTTCATCCATAGTAGCAGAAATGAGATCAGACGGGGTCCCAAAATTTTCCAGCATTTCTTTAGATGCTATCATTATTTCTTCATGGATTAGGTCTGCTGCTGCTGGGTCAATAAACTTAAAAAGTGCAATATTACCCATTGTCACTATTAAGTATCCAATCGCGATGCATAAAAAATATGCTATAAATGCCTCTTTGAAAGATATTATTTGATTTTGAAGCTTTCTTGCACTAAAAACAGAATATATGCTAAATGCTAGAGCTGGTATCATGTAGGCTAGCATTGTCGTGAAATTGGTAAATAATTTTACATCTACAATATAAATTACAGCCGTAACTACAAAGAGAAGTGTACCAAGTTTAACACCAAGATCAATCGAATTTTTCTTTAAGTTAGTTTCCATACTTTTGCAAATTTGTTTCAAATATACAAAACGATACCCCATAAAAATTAAATTAATTTTCTTCAATTATTGTTTAGTATTAAAAAATCAATAAATTTGCACCTCAAAATCACTGAAATGAAAAAAGGTATACATCCTGAAAACTACAGACTTGTTGCATTTAAAGACATGTCTAACAATGATATTTTTTTAGCTAAATCAACCGCACAAACAAGTGAAACTGTATCCGTTGATGGTGTAGAGTATCCACTAGTAAAGTTAGAAATTTCGAGAACTTCTCACCCTTATTATACAGGAAAAGCTAAGTTGGTGGACACTGCGGGTAGAATTGATAAGTTCAAGACTAAGTATGCTAAATTCAACAAAAAATAATATTGATTAAAGAAATTATTAAGCCTCTTAAATAAATTTGAGAGGCTTTTTTTTTACATTTATCTTAAATCACAAATTTTTTAAATGTCAAAAGTTATATTTAGAAATATTGAAAAAAAGGATTTAGATCAGGTTTTTGTTATACTAAATCAGTTGAAACAAATTGATATTGATAGTATAGATAAAGATACAGCTTGGAGTGATTTTATAAACAATACCGGTTCAAATTCTGTCGTTGGCTTATATAATGATAAAATCGTTGCATATGGAAGTGTTGTTGTTGAAAATAAGGTAAGGGGAGAGGTAGCTGGACATATTGAGGATATTGTTGTTGATTCAGAAGTTAGAGGAAAGATGATAGGTGTATCTCTGATAAAAGAGTTAATTAAAGTTGCTAAAAATAAAGGATGTTATAGAGTCACACTTTTTTGTAAAGAAACTTTGGTTAATTTCTACAGCAGGAATGGTTTTGAGGTAAATAACGTTGTAATGAAAAAATATCTTTAATTATTTTTTTTCACCCTTCTTAAATCCAATAAATTTGTTGCATTTATTTCCATTCCAACTACATCTTTGGAAACAAACCTTATCACCTCATCATAAAACAATGGAATTATAATAGATTCAGATGAAATTATTGAATCCAGTCTTGAATAAATCAATTTAGATTTTTCTGGGTTAGTTTCTCTTAACGAATTTTCATAAATCTTATCGTATTCACTATTGCTGAAATGAGTATAGTTTGGTCCGTTTGGAGCAAAATTTTGGCTGTAGAAAAGAGATAGGTAGTTTTCTGCATCAGGGTAATCAGCGATCCAACTGGCTCTAAAGAAATCCAATTTTCCGTTAGCTTTAGCTTGTTTTAATGCAGATCCAGGAATTACATCTATAATAATCTCAATACCCAGCTTTTCAAGTTCTTTTTGAATAAATTCACAAAAGTCTAGATAATTACTGGATGTCGTAAGCTTAAGAGACGGTGACATGTTGAATTTTTCCTTGAATCTTTCAACATAATTTTTTGCAAGATCTGGATTATATTTATTAATATTATTTTTTTTGTAACCAGGTAATCCAACCGGAATAAACCCAGCATTTGCTGGAATACCTACACCATTTCTTAAAAATTTTATCATCTTTCCTTTATCAAACCCAATATTTATAGCTTTTCTTATCAAATCAGATTTAATTTCATTTTTTTCAGATTCCATGAAAAATGCTAAATATTCTGTGTTCAGGTATGGACCACGTAACATGTTGATTTTATTTTCATAATCTTCATTTAACTCACCATAACTGTTTATTATTTCGTCTTTATATGAGTTGTCAAGTCCAGAAATAAAATCAACTTTACCTTTTACCAACTGTAAAAATTCACTTTGTTTTTCAGCCAGAAAGGTAACCGAAACAGCTTCTAGGTATGGTAATTGTAAACCATCATCATCCCTTTGAAAATAGTCATTGTTTTTTCTCAAAACTAGCTTGATATTTTCTTCCCATCTTTTAAATTTAAAAGGTCCTGTTCCAATCGGATTTGATCTAAAGTCTTCCCCATAATATTCAACAATATCTTTGGGTACAACTGAGCAATACTTCATGGTAAGTATTCCTAAAAAAGCATTAAAAGGAAATTTTAGTTCGATTTCAAATATTGAATCATTTTTAGCCTTGAAATTGTTTACTTTATCAAAGACCCATTTGCCAGGAGATGCATTTTTAGGATCTAATAATCTATTAAAACTATATTCAAAATCATAAGCAGTAACATTCCTTTTCTTGAGTTTTGGGTGAGGATGAAACTTGACTGTTGTATCAATTTTAAAAGAATAAATTTTACCATTTTCTGAAATTTCCCAACTTTCTGCTACAGATGGAACCACATTTAATTGATTATCCATCTCTACAAGCCCATTAAATAGTTGATTTACCGCTTGAATGTTTGCAATATCTTTGGCAAAAATCGGATCTAATGAATTAATATTCTTATGCTCATTATATCTAAACACTGTAGTTTCATTAATTAAATTTCTCTCTTGACAAGAGCAAATGGAGACAAGTATTGTTAATATTATCGAGAATATATTTTGTTTAAATATCAAGCTTTATTTTTTTGAGAAACATAATTAGTCGTAAATTTACAATCCTTTTAGAATATTTATATGTCAACAAAGAAAAAAGTTGCTTTTCACACTCTAGGTTGTAAATTAAATTTCACAGAATCTTCAACCATTGCAAGATCATTTGTAGAAAATGGTTTTGAATTAACAGATTTTTCGAAAAAAGCAGATTTTTATGTGATTAATACTTGCTCTGTTACGGATAATGCTGACAAAAAGTTTAAAAATGTTTTAAATAGATCAAAAAGAAGCAACCCTGATGCGTTTAATATTGTTGTTGGATGTTATGCCCAGCTAAAGCCCAAATATATTTCTAACATTCCTGGTGTTGATTTGGTGTTAGGGGCAAATGAAAAATTTAATGTTATTGATTACATTGGGCAACTTGATAAAGCAAATACTTTTGTTTACTCCTGTGATATTAATGATGTTAATAAATATGAAAGTAGCTACTCTGTTGATGATAGAACAAGATCATTTTTAAAAGTTCAAGACGGTTGTGATTATAAATGTACATATTGTACTATTCCAAATGCAAGGGGTATTTCAAGAAGTGATAGTCTTGAAAATATCAAAATGAATGTTTCTGAAATTGCGTCAAAAGATATAAAAGAAATTATTTTAACTGGCGTAAATATTGGAGATTATGGTAAAGGTGAATTTGGTAATAAGAGCCATGAAACAACCTTTCTTGAATTAATAAAAGAATTAGATTTAACAAAAAACATCAATAGGTTTAGAATTTCATCAATTGAGCCTAATCTATTAAAAAACGATATCATTGATTTTGTTGCAACCAGCAATTTATTTGTTCCTCATTTTCATATTCCAATGCAAAGCGGTTCAAATAAGATATTAGGATTAATGAAGAGGCGATACAGAAAAGATCTTTATGAAGACAGGATTAGATATATTCACTCTAAGATTAACGATGTATGCGTCGGAGTAGATGTGATTGTTGGCTTTCCTGGTGAAACAGATTCGGACTTTCAGGAAACATATAATTTTTTATTAAATCTAGATATATCATATTTGCATGTTTTTTCATATTCAGAAAGAGATAATACCGAAGCTTCAAATATGCTTAATCCTGTACCTAAAAATGTTAGATTTCAAAGAAGTAAAATGTTGAGATCTCTTTCCGAAAAAAAGCGTAGAATATTTTATAATTCTCAAATTAATCGGGTTAGACCTGTTTTATTTGAGTCTGAGAATAAACTTGGATATATTTACGGTTACACGGACAATTATTTAAGGGTAAGACACCCGTGGAGTCCTAATCTATCAAACAAAATTGTTCAAGCCAAGCTTATAGAAATCGATAATGATGGATTTGTAAGAATTAAGATAAGTGAAAAAAAAATGAAGAAGGAAAAGCAATATTTATATTCTTATTCCAACCGGTAGTAAGGACTTGTACTTTCTGTTTTTTCTGATAAACTTTGTAATAATTGCAGCTGTTGGAACAACACTTATATTCCTGTCTCGGATAATTTCTAAAACTTCTGAAATAAATTTTTCTGAAAACTCATCTTTAGACTTTATTTCAGGTACAAAAATTTTAGTTAAAAAAATCTTTCTTTCCTGTACAGAATACTCTATTATTGCTAATCCACCACCAATTTTGGTTTCAAATTGTCTTAAAAAATTGTTGTCCACTATTTCCATAAACAAAATTTAATCAAAAAGTTAAGTGCAAAAATAATAAATTTATAATAAACTATTAATTATCAAATTGATTACGTACGAAAAAACACATATTTATCTTATGCCTGGCTTAGCAGCTACATCTTTGGTTTTTGAAAATATAAAGCTATGTAGTAAAAAATATTCATTACACAGAATTGATTGGATTCAGCCAAAAAAAAGTGAAAGTTTAAATGCTTATTGTTTCAGATTGTCTAAAAAAATTAAACATGATAACCCAATTTTATTGGGGGTATCTTTTGGTGGAATTATTGTTCAGGAGCTTGATAAACTTATAAATGTTAAAAAGTTGATTATTGTTTCAAGTGTAAAAAGTCACAAAGAATTCCCCGTTCTTTATAAAATTGCAAGAGATTATCAGCTTAACAATGCTCTGCCGTTTGGAATGTTTGATAACTTTATCAAGTTTTCACTTAAACTAAACATAAACAAATTGTATAAGAGAATTGACCTTGCTGAAAGATATTTAACGAAAAGAGATGAAATTTACCTTGAGTGGGCTGTTTCAAGTCTGTTAAACTGGAAACAAGAAGAATATAGACCAGATTTGATACACATCCATGGAGATAAAGACAATGTTTTTCCAATTGAAAACATTTCAAATTGTATAAAAATTAAGGGTGGAAAACATGAGATGATAATACTAAAAGCAAAGTGGTTTAATGAAAATTTACCTTCGTTAATTGAAAAATAAAAAAATTTACCTTCTTCTCATATTATTTCTTCCAAAATGTTGATTAGGAATATTTGTTTTTTTCATTTGATTTTTCATCATTTTGATTTGATCATTAAACATTCCATTTTTATCAAGATCTTGGGCTTCTTTTAGTAGTTTTTGAGCTTCAATCCTTCTTCTTTTAGTAAAAAGTATTCCAGCTAGATTTAATTTAGCCATTGCTAAATCATGATCCATATTCAATCCCAATGATATCGCCGCACGAAAATATTTTTCAGCTTGATTCGTATTTTCTTGAGATATTATTAGCCCTTTTAAGTAATTATAATAACCCTGCTGTTTTGTCGTAAGTGCTGATTTTGGATTTTTAATTATGTTCAACCATCTATTAGCACCATCTAGATTTTGCTTTCTTAATTGAAAAAATGCCAATATTAAAAATTCATTTTTGAAAAATAAGAAAACAAAAACCAATGACAGTAAAATCAACATAATTCCATTTCCAACCGAGCCTACTGAACCATCTATAAATTGCTGAATTGATAGGGCCAAAAATAATATCGATAATACTATTTTGATATACTTGTTAAACATATTTTTTGCAATTTAGGTCGGATAAAATTAATAAAAAACAAATTGATAATTATTAAATAAATTGATTTGTTTAACTAAAAACTCTTTGTATATTTGACCGCAGTTTTAGTTTCAAAACATTTATTAATAAAAAATGAGTAAAAGAACTTTTCAGCCTTCAAAGCGTAAGAGAAAAAATAAGCACGGTTTCAGAGAAAGAATGTCAACTGTTGCCGGAAGAAAGGTGCTTTCAAGAAGAAGAGCAAAGGGCAGAAAGAAGCTTTCAGTTTCATCGGAAAACAGCCCGAAATAAAATGATTAACAATTGTTAATATATTATATGGTGTTACTAATAGTAACACCTTTTTTTTTATTTTTTTGATTAGTACATTTAAAAAACTTTAATTCAATGCCGAAAGATACTAAGCTGAAGTCTCTACTTATTATAGGTTCCGGTCCAATTGTGATAGGTCAAGCATGTGAGTTCGATTACTCAGGTTCACAAGCTCTAAGATCTTTAAAAGAAGATGGAATAGAGACTATTTTGATTAACTCAAACCCTGCAACAATTATGACAGATCCTGTTATGGCTGATCATATATATTTGCTTCCCTTAAATACATCCTCGATAATTAAAATTTTAAAGGAGCATCCACAAATTGACGCAGTATTACCAACAATGGGTGGTCAAACCGCATTAAATCTTTGTATTGAAGCTGATGACAAAGGAATATGGGATGATTTTAATGTAAAAATAATCGGAGTCGATATTAACGCTATTAATATTACTGAAGATAGAGAACAGTTCAGAAATTTAATGTTAGATATTGGTATACCCATGGCACCACAAGCCACAGCAACATCATACCTAAAAGGAAAAGAAATTGCTCAAAAGTTTGGATTTCCTCTTGTTATCAGAGCCTCGTTTACATTAGGCGGAACTGGTGCCTCTTTTGTATATGAAGAAAAAGATTTTGATGAATTGTTGACAAGAGGATTAGAAACCTCACCCATACATGAGGTTATGATTGATAAAGCACTAATCGGTTGGAAGGAGTATGAGCTTGAATTACTCAGAGATGCAAACGATAATGTGGTAATCATCTGCTCAATTGAAAATATGGATCCAATGGGAATACACACTGGGGATTCTATAACAGTTGCACCCGCAATGACTCTGAGTGATACAACTTATCAAAAAATGAGAGACATGGCAATCAAAATGATGAGAAGTATTGGAGATTTTGCAGGTGGATGTAATGTTCAGTTTGCGGTAAGTCCTGACGACAAGGAAGATATTATTGCAATTGAGATTAATCCCAGGGTTTCTAGGTCCTCAGCTTTGGCAAGTAAGGCCACAGGTTACCCAATAGCCAAAATTGCTGCAAAATTAGCAATTGGTTACAATTTAGATGAATTACAGAATCAAATTACTAAATCTACATCTGCATTGTTTGAGCCTACACTAGATTATGTTATTGTTAAAATTCCAAGATGGAATTTTGATAAGTTTGAGGGAAGTGATAGACGATTGGGTCTCCAAATGAAAGCAGTTGGTGAAGTTATGGGGATAGGTAGGTCTTTTCAGGAAGCCCTTCATAAAGCAACTCAATCTCTTGAAATAAAAAGAAATGGACTTGGAGCTGACGGTAAAGGAGTTACTGATTATGAAACTATAATTTCTAAATTATCTATCGCCTCATGGGACAGGGTATTTGTTATTTATGATGCAATTCAAATGGGTATTCCATTAAGCAGAATATACGAGCTAACTAAAATTGACATGTGGTTCCTAAAACAATATGAGGAACTACATATTCTAAGAAATGAAATTTCCAATTACAAGATTAATTCAATTCCTAGAGATTTACTGTTGGAGGCAAAACAAAAAGGTTACGGTGATAGACAAATTGCTCATATTCTTGGATGTTTGGAAAGTCAAGTATATTCAAAAAGAGATGAAATGAGTATCAAAAGAGTCTACAAGCTGGTTGATACTTGTGCTGCTGAATTCAAGGCCTTTACTCCTTATTATTACTCAACTTTTGAAAATGAAATTGAAACAAAAGATGGAGCAAAATATTCAGAAAATGAAAGTCTAGTTACTGATAAAAAGAAAATTATAGTTCTTGGATCTGGACCCAATAGAATTGGTCAAGGGATTGAGTTTGATTATTGCTGTGTACATGGAATTTTGGCAAGCTCCGAGTGTGGCTATGAAACGATTATGATTAATTGTAATCCAGAAACAGTGTCTACCGATTTTGACATAGCCGATAAGTTGTATTTTGAACCAGTTTTTTGGGAGCATATTTATGACATAATTAGACATGAAAAACCTGTGGGTGTGATTGTGCAATTGGGGGGGCAAACCGCATTAAAATTGGCTGAAAAGCTTGAGAGATACGGAGTCAAAATAATTGGTACTAATTTCAAATCTCTAGATTTAGCTGAAGATAGAGGATCATTCTCAACTTTATTAAAGGAAAATGATATTCCTTATCCGATGTTTGATACTGCTTCTACTGCTGATGAAGCACTTGCAGTTGCTGAAAAATTAGATTTTCCGATCTTGGTTAGACCCTCATATGTTCTTGGTGGCCAAGGAATGAAAATTGTGATTAACAAAGAAGAATTAGAAGAGCATGTAATTAATCTATTAAGAAGAATTCCTGATAATAAACTTTTATTAGATCATTATCTAGATGGTGCAATCGAAGCTGAAGCTGATGCAATTTGTGATGGACAAGATGTGTACATAATCGGAATAATGGAGCATATAGAACCCTGTGGTATTCATTCTGGTGATAGTAATGCCTGCTTACCGCCTTTTAATTTAGGCGATTTAGTTATTCAACAGATTGAAGATCATACTAAAAAAATAGCTAAAGCATTAAATACAGTTGGATTAATAAATGTACAGTTTGCAATTGTAAATGATAAGGTTTATATCATTGAAGCCAATCCACGTGCTTCAAGAACAGTTCCTTTTATTTCTAAAGCTTACAGGGAGCCTTATGTAAATTATGCAACCAAAGTAATGCTAGGCGAAAATAAAGTAAAGGATTTTGAATTTAAACCAACTTATAAAGGGTATGCAATCAAAGAGCCAGTATTCTCTTTTAGTAAATTCCCTAATGTAAATAAAAAACTAGGGCCAGAAATGAAAAGTACTGGTGAGAGTATTTTATTTATTGATAATCTTCAGGATGATAAGTTCTATGAGTTGTACTCTAGACGTAAAATGTATTTAAGTAAATAGAATAATCTTCTTTTTTTATTATTCTGTAAATTAATTGTAAATTGTTTTAGATGGATTTAATCATATTAATATTATTGGTTTTTGTTTCAATAGTTCTTCTTTATTTGATCTATAAATCAAGTTCCTCTGCTAGTTCAATTGGATCCACTGATTTAATGAATTTTTCCAATACTTTAAATTCTCAAATTCAAGAAATAAGAAAAGAAATTAGTAGTAATTCCAAGGAAAGTAGAGGCGAGATAGAAGCAAAATTGAATATTATCAACAAACAAATTAATGATTTTCAGAAATCATCCACTGACTCGATTACTGAGCAGTTTAAAGAGTCTAATAAGGTCATAAAAGATGTTACTACCGAGTTGGAAAAAATTAAGGGTACAAACGAACAGGTTCTTAGTTTTGCAAACCAGATGAAAACTCTAGAAAAAATTCTTGGCAATCAGAAGCAAAGGGGTGTTTTAGGTGAAATTCAATTGGAGAATTTACTTGCAAATGTATTACCTCCTGAACTTTTTAAAATGCAGCATACATTTTCAAACAAAGAAACCGTTGATGCAATAGTTAGGGTTGGTGAATATATTATTCCAATTGACGCTAAATTCTCACTGGATAATTATAATAAAATGATTGAATCAGAAAACAAAGAAGAATTAGTCGATTTAGAAAAAAAATTCAAATCTGATATAAAGAATAGAATTGATGAAACAGCTAAATATATCAGACCTAACGAAAAAACAACAGATTATGCTTATATGTTTATCCCTGCTGATGGATTATATCAAGACTTACTAAATAGCAGGGTTGGATCCTTGAAAATCAATCAAAGAGATTTAGTCAATTATGCTTACGAAAAAAAAGTAATGATTGTTTCACCAATGAGCCTTTTCCCAATGTTACAGATTACAGTCAAAGCACTCCACAACATGAAAGTAGAAGATTCCATTAAAGATATAATAAAAAATGTCGAAAAGTTGTCTAGTCACCTAAATGCTTATAAAACATATCACGATAAGTTAGGAAACACATTAGGTACTGCAGTAAATCATTATAATGACAGTACTAAAGAGTTTAAAAAAATTGATAAAGATATTATTAGGATTTCAGGAACTTCTAAGTTAGAAATTAATTCAGAACTAATTGAAAAACCACAATCAGATGATTAGTTTATTCTACTTGGTAAAATTGAAGTAATTTTACTAAATGAGATTTTAAATAAATACCCAAAAAACAAATCTCCTGCAATTGAATAGCCAAAAAATGGTATCGCCATTGTATAACACAGAATTAATCCTTCAATGTTTTTTGGATAACCAATTATCCATACACCAAAATTTGATATTAAAAAGAAAATAAAACTACTTAAAATTATATTTTCAAATTTTATTGATTTAATCTTAGTACCTAAAAAAACTATCGTCAAAAAGCCGGTGTAAACAAATAAATTTATTATTGAAATACCAAGTATTAAATCAGACAGAAATAAAATAATTAGAGGGATTGAAAAAGCTAGTCTTTTATCTGAAAAATTAAGTCCACCAAATAAAGCAATTGCAGTAACAGGTGAAAAATTTGGCGGATGAGGTATCAGCCGACAAATAACCCCAAAAATTATGATTAAGAGGACAATTTTTTGAATTCTGTCAAATTTATTTTTCATAAAATTTTCCTATATCTCTGTTATCGATATACATTTCTCGTTCCAAAAATTCAAATTTAAAATTATCATCAATATATTCAAATAATTCTGTTTTTAAATCCAAAGAAATTCTAGAGTTTATTATGCCAAATGTAAAATTAAGCATAGGCTCATTTAAATCTCCAATCTGTCCCATATCAAAAGCCCTTTCCTCAAACTCATAATCTGGGTTAATTCCATTATAATAATCTGTTACACCATTTGCGTTTAAAGTTTTTAACACAAGTGGTTGTAGAGCATAACTATGAGAACGATTTACATTTTGATTAGAAAAATTTTCTGAGTCGTACAAAGTAACAGAAGCTTGATATTTACCATATGTTGTAGTTCCTATATGAACAACATTTATATAAGGCTTTAAACAATTTATTATTAATTCACTTGCTGATGCGGAAGATCTTGTTGTAAGAATAAAAACCCTATTTAAGTTCAAACTACTTTGAAAACTCGTAAATCTGTTTATTAAGTACTCGGGATTGTTGTTAATCCAATAATTTTGAATATCATTATTCCATTGTTCAGTATTAAAAATCTGATTTTCAAATTGTCCTGTAACAAGACTTGCTAATATTATTGCTGAATTAATACTACCTCCTGGATTATATCTAAGATCTAATATTAATTCATCTATTGAGTTCGATTTAAATTCAGAAAAAATTGTCTTCAAATAATCATCATAATTTGAAACAAATTGATTGTACATTAGGTAACCAATTTTTCCACCAGAATAATCCAGAGTAGAATAATGATGCACAGGGTTTTTAACCAAGGGAACTTTTTGCAATTCAATATTAATACCGTTCAACTCTATTATGTCATCACTGATATTCTCCGTATCATTATTAAAATAATTAGCAAAATTAATTGTGTATATTTCTTGTGATAATAAATCACTATAATTATCAACTGACAGAGGTACATTATCAATGCTTCGAAAGATATCACCTCTATTTATATTGGCTAAATCTGCTGCTGATCCATTATTTACATATCTGACATAGCCAAAAATTTCATTAGTCGAATTTGGGAAATAAACGAGTCCATAATTAAGACCATTTGATAGGCTTACTCCATTTAAATATTGCTCTAATTCAATATAATTATCTATAATCAGACTGAATTTATCAATATTATCTCTTTCATAAATAAGAGATTCAAATAAGTCTTCAGGGGAATTATAATTATTTAAATAACTGGCATATTCATTAGAATCATTAAATCTGTCATTATCTAAATCAGAAACTTCCTGTTTGTACAAATATGCAGCATTCATACCCTTCCACACAAAATCGTTTATTTCACTTGCTAAGGCAGCACTGTCATCATTATCTTCAAAGCAACTAGTAAATAACAATGAAAAAAGAGAAAGATATAAAAAAAAGCATCTAGAATACATTTATTAAATTTAGTGAATTCCAGTAAAATTTTCTGGTGTTATATTTTTTAATTCTGATTTTATCTCCTCTGAAATATCTAGAGAATCAATGAATTTTTTGATACTGTTTTTATCAATTTTTGTATTTGTTCGAGTTAATTCTTTTAGTGCCTCGTATGGTTTTGGGTAATTAGTCCTTCTAAGAATTGTCTGAATTGCTTCAGCTACAACTGGCCAGTTGTTATTCAGATCTTCTTTAATCTTCGATTCATTGACAATTAGTTTATTAATTCCCTTAATGGTTGATTTGAATGCAATTAAGGTATGTGAGATTGGAACACCTATATTTCTTAAAACAGTACTGTCAGTCAAATCTCTCTGAAGTCTTGAAATAGGTAGTTTTTCAGAAAGATGTTGAAAAATGCTATTGGCATATCCTAAATTACCCTCGCTGTTTTCAAAATCAATAGGATTTACTTTATGTGGCATTGCTGAACTGCCAATTTCACCTTTTTTAATTTTTTGCTTAAAGTAATCCATAGAAATATAGAGCCATATATCCCTGTTAAAGTCAATAAATATCGTGTTAATCCTTTTTAAATTATCAAATATTGCAGCCAAATGGTCGTAATGCTCAATTTGTGTTGTTGGATATGAATGTTTCAATCCAAGTTTATTTTCAATCAAATTCTTGGAAAATTGAAGCCAATTATGATTTTTGTACGCAACATGATGGGCATTAAAATTACCTGTAGCACCACCAAATTTAGCTGCAATTGGAATGTCTCTTAAAAGTTTTAATTGCTCATTAATTCGGGTTATAAAAACTTTTATTTCTTTTCCTAGTTTGGTTGGAGATGCTGGCTGTCCATGAGTTCTTGCAATCATAGGAATGTCTTTCCACTCGTTTGAAATCTGTTCTAAGGATGATAAAATTAATTCGATTGAATTATAATATACCTCCTCAAACATTTCTTTTAAGCTCAGAGGGATGGCGGTGTTATTAATGTCTTGGGATGTTAGTCCAAAATGGATAAATTCAACAAATTTTGACAGATTTAAGTCTTCAAATTTTTCTTTAAGGAAATATTCAATTGCCTTTACATCGTGATTTGTTGTTTTTTCAATTTTTTTAATGATTGATGCATCATCGTTAGAAAAATCAATATATATTTTTCTTAATAATTCAAACTTTGACTGGTCAAAGTTTTTTAGTTCGGGGATATCAAATTCACACAAACTGATAAAATATTCAATTTCAACTATTAGTCTATATTTCATTAAAGCTTTCTCAGAGAAAAATTTATTTAGCTCTGATGTCTTTGAAGAGTATCTTCCGTCAATCGGAGAAATTGCATTTAAACTACTGTTGTTCATCAATCAAATGTTAAAGATTTGCAAAGTTAATCAAATAATTACATTTTATGGTTAATTTTGTTTCCTTTACGGATAAATATATTAGGTTAATGATTAAATTAAGTGACCTTTTTTCTGAGTCTTTGGTATTAATAAAAGGGCATTGGCTGCAAGCCATTGCTGTTTTTTTTGTATTTAATTTGATTATTGCACTAGTTCAAGCAATACCCGGCATAGGGGGGTTTTTGAGTTTGCTTATTACCGGACCATTTTCTGTAGGTGTAAGTTTATATTCTGTTAAAATCATCAATGATAATTTTCCAAAATTTGAAGATTTATTATTTGGATTTCAATACAATCTTGGTAATAATATTTTAGCTTACTTTATAATTATCCCGATTGTAGCCGTAGTTGGTATAATTTTAATGATATTTTTTTTATTAATAAACTTTGCTATATTTTTACTAATAATCTCTATTGTTTATACCCAATCTTATGAGGCGTTTGTTAGCACTATGGAATGGGAAGCCCTATTGACTCCCTTCAGGTCGCTTTCTATTGGACTAGCTGCCGAATCAATAATGTTGGTCCTTTTTTGTATTTTGAGTTTTTGCTTTTCCTTTATTCTACCCTGGATAATTGCTTACATTCCTTTTGCTATGACCTTTTTTATTATGGCAGAAGACACTTCGATTGATGCTTGGGATGCTGTACAAAAAAGTTGGAAAATGATGAAGGGTTATAAATTTAACTTTTTTGTTCTTAATCTAATTTTATTACTCATGCTAGCTTTAACCCCTTTTACTTTATTTATTGGGCTGATATGGTATATCCCTTTTTCTTATTTGGTACAGGCTAATTACTATGAAAAGATTAAATAAATTTTTCAGAAAATATTTATTTAGTTTTTGATGGTTTTATTTAGAACTTTATATTCTTCATAACATTCACTTATTGCATCAAGAACCTGTAAATCATTAGCTTTTGAAATAAACTCATCAGAATAATTACACTGAGTGATTAAAAAGTCAAGATCAATCTTATCAATATCTAATAATTCAATTAGCATTTCCCTGTCAAATTTATTTGATAGGGCATTTCTGATTTGATCGTCGCTTTTCATTTTTTTTAGTTTTCTTAATTGATTGGGTTCTCTGCCAAAAATTTGATAAAGAAAATCAACTGGGTTAAAAATTGCATTTAGCGCTTTTGTTACAGCTTTTGTGGGTCTAACACTTGATTCATAGCCAACATTAGAAAGACCAGAAATACTATATCTAAAATTATTATTAATTGGAACTTGCTTTATGTCTAATTCTAAGTAACCTGTTAGTTTCATCTCGTAAACAAATACTTCTTCAAGAGCTAATGCAAGCTCAGTTAATTCGATTGTAGTATTAGATCCAAATTTAATCCAGTCATTCGTGACTCTGACCTTGATGGATTTATATCCTAAATATGAAAAATGTAACGTATCGTCAACTTGTGCATTAATTTCAAATTTCCCTTCCTTACTGGTGGCAGTACCGATGACTTTATTTAGGTTGACAATATTTACATTTTCTAATGGAAGATTTGTTTTAGAATTTAAAATTGTTCCACTGACATCTGTAAACTCTTGAGCAAAAAATGAAGTTGAAATAAAAAAAATGAAAACAAATGCTATTACTTTATTCATCAATTAAATTTATGCACTAATTAGGCCAATTTTTATTTAATATTAATAAAGATTTGTTAAATAATCAACAAGTTTATTTATTGCCTTTGCCCGATGAGCAATTAAATTTTTCTCACTTAAGCTCATTTGCCCAAAGGATATATTTCGATTTTTTGGAATAAATACTGGATCATAACCAAAGCCAAAGTCACCCATTCTTTCATATCCAATATTTCCTTCACAAACACCCTCAAATGTTATGATTTCATCTTTTTTTGACAATGATATTACGGTTTTAAAGCGAGCTGCCCTACTTGTATTATTTCCTAGCATTTCTAATAATTTATCAATGTTGTCATCAGAACTAGCGTTTGGTCCTGCGAATCTTTTAGAAAATACCCCAGGTTGGCCATTTAATGCATCAACTTCAAGCCCAGTATCATCTGCAAAACAATTATAACCAGTTTTAATTTTAACAAATTCAGCTTTTTTAATTGAATTTTCAATTATTGTAGATTTATTCTCGATAATATCTTCGTTAAATCCAATATCATCAAGACCCAAAATTTCAAATGAATCTGACAGCAGTTCTCTAACTTCTTTTAACTTATTTACATTATGTGTTGCAAAAATTAATTTATTCATTGGTTATGATATGGAATATTGTTAATGATCGTTAAAGATCTATAAAGTTGTTCGCTGAAAAATAATCTTGCCATATCATGAGAAAATGTAAATTTTGATAATGCTATTTTTAATTTAAACTTATCTTTTAATTCTGATGAAAAACCATAGGCACCACCAATGATAAAAACTAAATTTTTTGTTCTGTTCATCATTTTATTAGAAATGAATTTAGAAAAATCCATAGTCGAAAATTCTTTTCCCCGTTCGTCCAGTAAAATTACCAAATCATTTATTTTGAGGATTTTTAAAATAAGATCTGATTCAGATTTTCGAATTAATTTTTTTTCAGTTTTTTGATTTTTATTTTTTAATCCAATTGAGCTGTAACTTATGAAATGATTTATTTTTTTTTCATAATCTTCAACTAATAATTCAATATTATTACTTTTATTCTTACTTATGTAAATAAGTTTAATATTCATAACCTAATTTATGAGTAAATTTATCGCTTAACTCTTTTCAAAAATATCATATTATAATTAAATATTTTAATGGGCTATTATGTTGATGTAATATTACCGATTCCAGTTAATCAAAACTTCACTTATTTGATAAGTAAAGATGAGTATGAATTTTTAAAACCTGGAATGAGAATTATAGTTCCCTTTGGAAGGTCAAAACTATATACCTCAATTTGTATAAAAATTCATAATTTTTTTGAAAGTGATTTTGAATTAAAATCAATAATTCAAATTATTGATGACATTCCCATAGTAAATACTCATCAATTAAAGTTTTGGGACTGGGTGTCAAGGTATTACTTTACATCAGTTGGTGAAGTAATGAGAGCATCTATTCCTAGCAATTTAATTTTGCAGAGTGAAACAATAATTACTCTAAATAATCAAAATTCGGTTGATAATAACCGCTTAGATGATACTGAGTATTTAATTCTTGATGCATTAAATATTAATAAACAATTATCGATAAAAAATGTGTCCGAAATTCTAAATAGAAAAAATATTTTTTCTGTCATAAATAAAATGAACGAAAAGGATTTAATAATAGTTGACGAAAAAATATATTCAAAATATCAACCAAAATTCATAAAATGTGTTCGTTTAATTAAAGACTTTGACACTAATTCTGTTATGTCAATAATCAAAAAATCAAAAAGACAAATTCAGTTTTTTGAACATTATAGTAGATTAAAAAAACAATTGATTGAAAATATTAGGGTTTCAGAGTTTAAAAAATTAAACTCTGGTTACTCGTCAATTATTAAAAGGATGGTTGAAAAAGAAATATTTGAATATTATGATATTGAAGTAAAAAGAAATATAATTGATCATGATTTTAATTTTAAAGAATTTAAGCTTACGGATGTTCAAAAAACAGCCTTCGATGAAATCAAAATAAAGTTCAGCCAAAATAAAAATGTTCTTTTTAAGGGTATTACATCATCCGGAAAAACCGAAATTTATATAAGTCTAATAAACGAAATACTTAATTCAAAAAACCAGATTTTATTTCTGGTCCCAGAAATTGCTTTAACTACACAACTTGTCGAAAGATTAAAGATTTATTTTGCTGAAAATTTGGTGGTTTATCACTCTGGACTGAATATAAATCAAAGAGCTGAACTTTGGAATGAAATAATTAGAAATAAGAAGCCTCAGGTTATCATTGGCGCAAGATCAGCTGTCCTACTTCCATATAATAAACTCAAGTTAATTATTGTTGATGAGGAGCATGAGCAATCATACAAACAATACGAACCATCCCCAAGATACCATGCTAGAGATGCCGCACTAATGTTAGGAAATATTCATAATTCAAATGTAATATTAGGTTCAGCCACACCCTCATTAGAAAGCTTTTACAACTCCAAAACATCTAAAAAATTATCATTGGTTGAGTTGAACAGTAGATTTGGAAATATTCCCCTTCCTAAAATTGAATTAATCAACTTGTCTGATAAAGTCAAAAACGGAAAAATGTACGGTCTTTTTTCTGATAGCTTATTAAAAAGAATAAAGGATGTTGTTAACAATAAGAAGCAGGTTATCCTATTTCAAAACAGGAGAGGTTATTCTCCAGTTTTAGAGTGCAATTCATGTGGTTATTCTCCAAAGTGTATCAATTGCGATGTTACACTAACCTATCATTATTCTAAAAAACTATTAAAATGTCATTATTGTGGTTATAATGAGAAATTAAATAGAAATTGTTTTAAGTGTAATAGTAATGATTTATTATCCAAGGGGTTTGGTACTGAGCAGGTTGAGTTAGATTTAAAAGAGTTTTTCCCAAAAATGAGGGTTGCAAGATTAGATTATGACACTACTAGAGCTAAAAATAAATTCAAAAATATAATTAGTTCATTTGATAATCACGAATATGATGTCCTCGTAGGAACTCAAATGATAACTAAAGGCCTAGATTTTAAAAATGTACAATTAGTTGGTGTATTAAATTTAGATAGTTCTATGAATTTTCCAGATTTTAGATCATATGAGAGAAGTTTTCAGTTAATTCAACAAGTTTCTGGAAGAGCAGGTAGATCTAAAGAGCGTGGAGAGGTATTAATTCAAACACATAATTCAAAAAATATTGCTGTCAATCAAATTATTACGGGTGATTATGAAATGTTTTATAAAGATCAAGTTAACGACAGAGAAAAATTTAACTACCCTCCGTTTGTCAAACTCATAAAAATAACTGTAAAGCATAAAGAATTAAATAAGGTTAACAATTCCTCAAATTGGTTTTTTAAGAAGATATATCCTTATTTCAAAGAAAATCTATTGGGTCCAGAGTTTCCTTATATTTCAAGATTAAGAAATAAATATCAGAAAAATATACTTATAAAAATCACTAACGATCAATCATTATCTGCGGTAAAAAACATATTAAAAAAGTCAATTTTATCTTTTCAGTCAGTTGCAGATTTTAGATCTGTTCAAATTATTGTTGATGTTGATCCTTATTAGAATAACTAAACCAATTAAATAGTCAAATTTTGCAAGATGAATCTTCTTAAATTCACACAATAAAAAATATTTGACAACAAAAATTATCATAACATTATAAAATTATCTATTTTTGCACGCATTAAATTTAAAAAATAACAAAATGAATCATTACGAAACTGTTTTCATTCTTAATCCCGTTTTGTCTGAAGAACAGACAAAGGAAACAGTCCTTAAATATGAGAAATTTTTAACATCGAAAGGTGCAAAAATGGTATCTAAAGAGGATTGGGGATTAAAGAAGTTAGCTTACCCAATTCAAAACAAAAAAAGTGGTTTTTATCATCTTTTTGAGTATACTGTTGATCCTACTATTATTTCTGATTTAGAACTAGAATTTAGAAGAGACGAAAGATTTATGAGATACCTTACTGTAAAACTTGATAAGCACGCTGTTGAATGGGCTGAAAAAAGAAGAATTAAGATTAACACTAAAGAAGCATAATTATGGCAAGTATTCAAGAAGAGGCGTCAGGTAAAAAAGGTGGTGAAATTAGATATCTAACACCCCTTAATATTGATCACAGTACAACAAAAAAGTATTGTAGATTTAAAAAATATGGAATAAAATATGTGGATTATAAAGATTCAGATTTTTTATTAAAATTCATTAATGAGCAAGGTAAATTATTACCAAGAAGAATAACAGGTACTTCATTGAAATATCAAAGAAAGGTTTCTGTTGCGGTAAAAAGAGCTAGGCATTTAGCATTATTACCATATGTTGCTGATTTACTTAAATAAAAATTTACGGTATGGAAATTATATTAAAAAAAGATGTTGAAGGGGTTGGGTTCAAGGATGATATTGTTACTGTTAAAAATGGTTTTGGCAGAAATTTTTTAATTCCTAATGGATCCGCAATCCTGGCTACACCATCTGCGAAAAAAGTATTAGCAGAAAATATCAAGCAACAAGTTGTCAAGGATAAAAAAGTAATTGACGACGCTAATAAGCTGGCAAAAAAAATAAATAGCTTAGAAATTAAAGTAAAGGCAAAGGTAGGCGAGGGTGTTAAATTGTTTGGTTCTGTTAATAATATTAATGTTCAAAAAGAACTTGCGGAAAGCGGAGTTGATATAGACAAAAAAGCTATCATGATTTCTGGAAATAACATTAAGCAAGTAGGAAAGTATACTGCTAAAATTAGATTACATCGCGAGGTAATATTTGATTTTCCTTTCGAAGTAGTTCCGGAAAAAAAATAGACAATAATAATGTTCTAGTTAAAAAACACCTGCTTCCGTAGGTGTTTTTTTTTTAATTTAACTTAAATTTAAATAAGATATGCAAAAGCCAATTTTAGCTAAAGGCACTAGAGACTTTAATTCTGAAGATTTATATAAAAGAAACTATATAATTAACATAATTAGAGATAATTTTTCAAAATTTGGATTTAATCCAATTGAGACTCCAAGTTTTGAAAGATCAGAGACCCTATTGGGTAAATATGGGCAGGAAGGAGAGAGACTAATATTCAAAATACTTAAATCAGGTGACTTTCTAAAGGGTATTGATGGCAAAGATTTTAAGTATTCAAATCTGGCTCCAAAAATTGTTGATAAAGCACTACGTTATGATTTAACTGTTCCATTCGCTAGATATGTAGTTCAGAATCAAAATAATATTAATATTCCCTTCAAAAGATATCAAATTCAAAATGTATGGAGAGCGGATCGTCCTCAAAAGGGTAGGTACAGAGAATTTCTTCAATGTGATGCTGATGTGATAGGCTCTAAATCAATAATGCAAGAAATAGACTTTATTTCTTTATTTGATTCGGTATTTAATGATTTAAATATAGAAGGTTGTTTAATAAAAATTAATAGTAGGAAGTTGTTGCTTGCAATTTGTGAAATAAATAATTGTCCAGATAAATTTGGCATATTAACTAATCAGTTAGACAAATTAGATAAAAGTGATTTAAATGTTGTAAAGAATAACTTGATAGATAACGGACTTGACAAAAAAATAATAGATTCATTATTTGAAATTATTGAGCTTTCAAAAAACTTTAATGATAATTTAGAAGAAATCAAATTATATTTTAAGTCTTCAGAGATTGGATTAGAAGCAATTTCTGATATTGAATATATTTTCAACTATTTCTCGAAAAATAAATTAATTAAATCTAATCTGGTTTTCGATATTGGTCTTGCAAGGGGTATTGATTATTATACTGGAGTAATTTTTGAAGTTCTTCCTCCAGAAACAATAAGTCTTGGATCAATTGCAGGTGGAGGACGTTATGATAATTTGACCGAGATTTTTGGTTTAAAAAATATGAGTGGTATTGGAATAAGCTTTGGATTAGATAGATTATTTTTAGTGATGGATGAATTAAAGCTATTTCCGGCAACTTCTTATAATTCAGTGAAGATTTTGATATTAAACTTTGGATTAAGCTTTTCTTATGATTTAATTGAGTTAGCAAATTTTCTAAGATCAAATAACGTTAATGCAGAATTTTATCCAGACCCCATTCCTTTAAAGAAACAGTTAAATTATGCTAATAACAATGATATTCCATATGTGATATTTTACGGAGATGAAGAAAAAGAAAAAAACTGTTTTAATTTAAAAAATATGAAAACAGGTATCCAAGAAATACTCAATAGGGAGGACTTAATAGAAATTCTTAGTGGAAATTAGTAGCGAGACCGAGATTTGAACTCGGGACCTCCGGGTTATGAATCCGACGCTCTGACCAACTGAGCTATCTCGCCATTTATAAAGGCAGCAAATATAAAATTTAAATTTTTTAGATTCAACATATGACCAGGAAATTATTTATATAAATCTTGCTTTAAAAAAGAATAAATGTATATATTACAATCCTAATTATTTATTATGACTGACAGAATTAAATTTGAAATGGAGTTTCCTATAAAGGTCTCACAAAAACTCCTTTTTCAATACATTTCTACTCCTTCAGGATTGTCTGAGTGGTTTGCTGATAATGTAAATTCAAGAGGTGAAATTTTTATTTTTATTTGGAATGACTCTGAAGAAAGTGCAAAATTAATCAGAAAGATAAATAATGAAAAAATTCAATTTCAATGGCTAAATGACGAGGATACCGATTTCTATTTTGATTTAAGAATTCAGTTTGATGAAATTACTAAAGATGTTTCTTTGATCGTTACTGATTTTGCTGATGATGAAGATGAAGTTGAAGAGTCGAAATTATTATGGACTAATCAAATTTCTGATTTAAAGAAAGTTTTAGGTTCTACCTAATTATCCTGTAGATTTTCTGGAGCATTTGACCAGATTTTAAATTTTTCACCCATCTCTTTCATGTTTTCCCCCCACATTTTTTTAATATTCTTTTTAAATAGGTAATTGGTTTTATTTTTTAGCACCACCCATGAACCATTATTTATCTCATCTATCAGCTGATTGTAAGTCCAACCAGAATAACCTGAAAAGAACTTTATTGATGAATTATCAATTTTCATATTATTTATCATTTGAATGATTTTTTTAAAATCACCTCCCCAGTGTAAATCTTTAAAAAAATTTATGCTATTATCATTTAAATCAGGGTGCTTATGTATAAAATAAAGATTATCTTGATTTACGGGTCCTCCACTAAAAATTTTTATACCTTTCTCTAGAACTTTATCATCTAAATCGCTGAGCTCGTAATCTAATTCTTTATTAATGATAAAGCCAACAACATCCTCATCAGTCACTTCAGTAATCATAATTATTGATCTATTAAAATAATAATCACTTAAACTTTCAGGTGTAGAAATAAGTAAATCTCCCTTATCAATCATTTAGCTATTTTATAATTTTTTATATTAAATCCGTTTAGAAATGAAGATATATTCATTCTTTTTTTCCCTTCTATTTTTAAATTTTTAATCAGAATAAAACCATCATTACATGTGATTTTTATTAAATCTTTTTCTTTAATTATTTGTCCGTTTTCAAAATCATGATCTTCAAAAATGTATTCAGATTTGTAGAATACAACTCTTTTGATATCTTCGCCATTGTTAATCAACGATGCTCTTGCACCAGGAAAAGGTGACAACCCCCTGATTTTATTATGGATTTCAAGGCAGTTTTGATTCCAGTCAATTTTAATATTTTCCTTATCTAGTTTATGAGCTGTCTTGTAATTTCCATCATGATCTTGCTTCTTTTTTATTAAACTATTATTCAAAATTTCCTTAATAGTTTTTTTAACAGTGTCAGCACCAATTTCTTTTAATTTATCATGTAACTCACCAGCATTAATTTCCTTATTAAGCTTTATTTTTTTCTGTAATAATATATCCCCAGTATCAATTTTATCATCGATAAAAAATGTTGTTACGCCTGTAAAATCTTCATTATTAATAATTGCCCAATTTATTGGTGCAGAACCTCGATAGTTTGGCAACAAAGATGCGTGAAGGTTAATTGTCCCATATTTTGGTATCTGCCAAATACTTTTGGGTATCATTCTAAACGCTACTACAATAATAAAGTCTGGATTCATCGATTTTATTTTATCTGTTAAACTTTGGTCTTTTAGATTTCTTGGCTGAAAATATTTTATATTATTACTTATTGCAAACTTTTTTACTGGTGAGAATTTAATTTTTAATCCCCTGCCAGACGGCTTATCGTAATTTGTAATAATTGCATCGAGATTAAAATTATCATTCAAAACTTTGAGGGTCGGTATTCCAAACTCGGCTGTACCCATAAATAAAATTTTTATCTTTTTATTATTCATTTAATTGATTCAATTATAAAATTTATTCTTTCTTGAACAGAACTTTTTGGAAGCGTAATAAACTTTTGAGCATAATTAGAGTATATTTTTTTTATGTATTTATTAATAACTTTTAAGTCCTCAAAAGATTCATATCTTTCCTTGTCTTTCTTGTAAATATATTCCCAAGGTTCAGCTAAAAAAATATAATCGTACTTATACTTTTTTGATGCTAATTCAAATTCCTTTTTTAATGGAATTTTCTTATAATTTAAATATGCTATAATATCGGGAATACCTCTATCAAAAAATTTAATATCAGAGTTTGATTTATTGGATATTTCAAACTGTTTAATTCTATTTTTTAAAAGTATTTCTGAAAATTTAATAGGATCTGATAAAAAGAATTGATCATGACCTAATTTTTTATATTTTCTGATTATTTCTCTGGAACTTTCATGAAACACATGCTGCCCAAGACTCTCTAATTTGTTAATTATCGAAGTTTTTCCGGTTCCAGGACCACCGGTTATTACAATCTTCATGAAAATTTTTTTTATAAAATTCGACAATAATGTTTAAACTGAAAAAATAATTAACAATATATTTGTCCTCAATAAATGGGTGAGGAGAATAAAAATTTTTATAAAAACTTAAAGCAACTTCTTGATGACACAAGCAGTTGGCCTTCAGAGTATATATACAAATTTATTTATAGCTCTAAACCTGATAATATTGAAATATTAAGAGATATTTTTAAAGCCTCAAATGCAGAGTTTAAAATTAAAACCTCTAAAAACGGCAATTACACCTCGGTTTCGGTAAAAATTATTGCTAAAAACCCAGATTTAATAATCGAAAACTACAAGAAAGTTGCCGATAGGATTGAAAATGTAATTTTATTATAATTTCTGCACATATTTTTCGTATTTTGCCTCATATTAACCTGTAAAATCTATAAAGTTGATTGAAAATTTAGAATATAATACAATAAGGGAAGAGTTAATTATCCCTGAATATGGAAGACATATTCAAAAAATGATAAATTATGCATCTTCGAGAGAAAGTAAAGAAGAGAGAAATAAATTGGCTAATTCAATTATTTCAGTAATGGGTAATTTACAACCACATCTGAGGGATGTACCTGACTTTCAGCATAAATTATGGGATCAGTTATTCATTATGTCAGATTTTAAACTAGATGCTGATTCGCCATTTGAAAAGCCCTCCAAAGAAGTATTAAATGCTAAACCAGATCCACTAAGTTATCCTCAGAATTTCCCAAAATATAGATTTTACGGAAATAATATTAAAATCATGATTGATGAAGCTGTAAAATGGGATGCTGGTGAAATGAAAGAAGCATTAGTTTTAACAATTGCTAATCATATGAAAAAGTGCTTCTTAAATTGGAATAAAGATAGCGTAAAGGATCAGGTTATATTTGATCATCTTTATGAGCTGTCAGAGTCTAATATAGATATCAGAGATTCAAAAGAGGAGTTATTGGATTCAGCCCTTTTACTAAGGTCTAAGAAAAGGTTTTCAAATAAGAAATTTCCCAGGAAAAATAATAAGAACAGAAAAAGATATTAGCCTTCATAAAATGCAAGCTTTTAAAATATTAGGAGGAAGAAAACTGAAAGGTGAAGTAAAACCTCAGGGAGCAAAAAACGAAGCACTTCAAATTATTTGTGCAACTCTATTAACTTCAGAGGAGGTTGTAATAAATAATATCCCTGATATTATTGATATAAACAAACTCATTTCTCTTTTAAAATCCTTGGGTGTAAAAGTTAACAAGCTAGATTCAAATAAGTATTCATTCAAAGCAGATAATGTTGATTTAGATTATTTGGGTTCTGATCGATTCAAGACTGACGGTAAAAGTCTAAGAGGTTCAATTATGATCGTTGGTCCTCTTTTGGCTAGATTTGGTAAAGCATTTATTCCTAGACCTGGAGGTGATAAAATCGGCAGAAGGAGATTAGATACACATTTTGAAGGTTTAATTAAACTTGGTGCAAAATTTTCCTACAACAAAGAGGATTACTTTTATGGGGTAGAATCAAAAGTATTAAAAGGTGCCTACATTTTAATGGATGAAGCTTCTGTTACAGGTACCGCTAATATATTAATGGCCTCTGTTCTGGCAGAGGGAAAAACCACTATATACAATGCTGCTTGTGAACCATATATACAGCAATTATGTAAGCTTTTATGTAAAATGGGAGCAAAAATTAAAGGAATAGGTTCAAATTTATTAGTGATTGAAGGAGTTGATTCTTTAGCCGGTGCTGATCACTCTGTTTTGCCTGACATGATTGAGATAGGAAGTTGGATTGGATTGGCAGCTATGACAAAGAGTGACATCAGAATAAAAGATGTCAGTTGGGAAAATCTTGGTATTATTCCAAATGTTTTTAGATCACTTGGCATTACGTTGATAAAAGAGGGTGATGATATCGTTATCCCAGAGCACAAAAATGGATACGAAATAAGCAATTATATTGACGGCTCTATTTTATCAATTTCTGATGCTCCATGGCCAGGTTTCAGTCCTGATTTACTCAGTATTATTTTGGTTATTGCTACTCAAGCAAGAAGTAGTGTTTTAATTCATCAAAAAATGTTTGAAAGTAGATTATTTTTTTGTTGATAAATTAATTGATATGGGTGCAAAGATAATTTTATGCGATCCACATCGCGCAATAGTCATAGGACATGACTTTAAATCTTCTTTAAAAGCCACTACTATGAGCTCACCTGATATTAGAGCAGGAATTTCACTACTAATTGCAGCCTTATCCGCGAAAGGTGAGTCTGTTATTCAAAATATCGAACAGATTGACAGAGGTTATGAAAATATTGATGAGCGATTAAGGTTACTAGGTGCCTCAATCGAAAGGATTTAATTTTGATTAATCGGAGGAGGACCTTCAATCATTGGTTCATATATATGATCACCCTTTCTCATTAAAAATTCATCCTTTATTTCTTTTACAAGTTTATCACTCTTAAATAAGTCAGACATTGTAAGAGCCATTGCCTTTGATGCATAGATTGCACCTTTGTGTCCAATACTCATTCCACCGCAAGCTACTACAGCCCATGAGTGCCATGGTGTTTCGTATGGTGCTGTTGTTACAGATAAATTAATATTTGGAACGTTCCAGCTAACATCTCCGACATCAGTAGATCCACCGCCACCGTCAACTATGGTTTCCCTAAGGGGGTATATCATTCCATTTAAGCCCACTTGTGGCTTGTCTAGAGTAAGTTGTAATTCTTTTGCAAATTTTATTTCATCACTATTGTATTCTATTGGACCTAATAGCTCTAAGTTTTTTTGCATAATTTCACCACCCCTTCTATTGACTAAAACCTCATATATTCCAGATATTAACGTCACTCTATAATCAACATTTGCAAGTATTGCAGCACCTTCTGCCATTTCCATTACCCTTTCATAAACTGGGGTCATTCCAGCTCTGTCTGAGTCTCTCACACGAACCCATAATTTAGAATAATCAGGAACCACATTCACAACCTTTCCACCATCCTGAATGTGATAATGCATTCTAACAGTTGGTTGAACATGTTCACGATAATAATTTATTGCAGACGTATATAATTCTAAGGCATCAGAAGCACTTCTTCCGTTCCATGGATCCATTGATGCGTGAGCTGCCTGTCCAAAAAATTCAACTTGAAAATCAATTAAAGATAATGTTGACTGAACATCAGACTCGGTATAGTATCCAGGGTGCCAGCTTATATTTACATCCACATCATCCCATAAACCTGCATCAACCATCCATATTTTGCCAAAGAATTTTTCTTCTGAAGGTGTTCCAAAGAATTTAATAGTCCCTTTTAAATCTCCATTTTCAATCTGTTCTTTTATAGCAATTGCAGAGGCAAGACTTGCAGCCCCAAATAAGTTATGCCCACAACCATGGCCATTACCGCCTTCTGTCAGTGGTTTTTTAGTTGGAGTAGTATCTTGAGATAGACCAGGAAGAGCATCAAATTCACCTAAAACACTTATAACTGGTCTGCCCCGCCCATATGTTGCAACAAATGCTGTAGGCATTCCAGCTACACCTCTTTCAAGACTAAAACCATTTGCCTCAGCATAATTAGATAGAAGTTTAGATGATTCATATTCATTAAAAGCTGTTTCTGCTAATTCCCATATTTTATCACTGATTTTTATTATTTCTTCTTCGTGATTTTCAATAGACTTAATAATATTTATTTTTGTCTCGTCTAAATTTTGAGAAAAAACATTAAGGCTTACAAAAAACAGCAAACCAAAAACTAATCGATATTTTATCATGGTTTATGTATTTTAATAAATATAATGATTTTAGTCTAAATACATTTTGTAAGTATCTAAGCACCTTTGTCTGGCAACTTTGTGATCAACAATCTCATCTGGGTAAGATTCGGATTCAGTATTTAACCACTTATTAATGTATTCCCTGCTCTTATCAAATTTTAAAATTTGAGTATGAGGATTGAAGATTCTGAAGTAAGGTGCAGCGTCAACCCCTGATCCACTTGCCCACTGCCAATTACCAACATTACTAGCCATTTCATAGTCATTAAGTTTGAGAGCAAAATATTTTTCTCCTAATCTCCAATCAATTAATAGATGTTTGCATAAAAAGCTTGAAGTGATCATTCTAACTCTGTTATGCATAAAACCAGTGTTATTAAGTTCTTTCATACCTGCATCAACTAAAGGGAAACCAGTTTCTCCCTTTTTCCATGCTTCAAACGATTTAGGATCATTTAACCATATAATCCTATCGTATTTTGACTTAAAACTTTTTTCTGCAGTATGAGGAAAATGAAACAATATTTGCATAAAAAACTCTCTCCAAATAAGTTCATTTAAAAATGTTTGGTCTTTAAATTTTAATAATCCAGAAATAATTTTTCTTACACTGACAGTTCCAAATCTTAGATAAGGGCCAAGCTTTGATGTCGAATTAATTGAAGGAAAGTTTCTTGTATCTGCATATTTTGTTACTATGCCCTTATTCAATTTGAAGGCTTCAATTTTTTTATCATTTTCAACAAAACCATATTCATCTAATTTCTTTAGAGCAGAAACAGGGGAGTTGTAAAAATTATTAACAATCTCTTTTTCATTAAGTTCAGATAGATCTTCATTTAAACTAGCTTTCCATTTTCTCATATATGGAGTGTAAACAATATATGGGCTACCATCGTCTTTTACAACTTCATTTTTTTCGAAAATTACCTGATCCTTGAAGGATTTAAATTTAATTTGATTTATTTCTAATAAACTCCTAATTGATTCATCTCTTGTATTAGCATATGGTTCGTAGTCATTATTTGTATAAACAGAATTTATTTTGTAATCCCTGATTAATTCCTTGAAAACTTCTTTAGGGTTGCCTTTGAACACATTAATTGACGAATTAAATTTATTTTTTAATTCTAAATCAATCTTGACTAGGTTATCAAATATAAAGTTTATTCTTCTATCATTATTGGGGAGTTTAGCGGTTATTGAAGTATCAAAAATAAATATGGGTATAACTTTAATTTTGGAATGTGTGGCTGCAGATAATCCTGAATTATCGTACAATCTCAAATCTCTTCTAAACCAAAAAATATTAACCTCTTCCATTACAATTTTCCGAAGATTTCAATTAACTTTTTTTCTCTGTAATTAAAAATTTCATTCAACTTTGGTTTGATAGTGATAGGATGAAAAAACGATCCCAAAAATCCAAAAGGTAGCGCATAATCTAAAATATCAGTTACTTTAACTCCACCATCTATTACTTCAAATATATGCTTATGATGCCAAAATTTATAAGGACCAAATCTTTGTTCATCAACAAAAAATTTAAATTCTTTTACATGTGAAATTTCTGTCACCCATTTCATATTTATTCCAAAAATCGGAGTCACATTGTACTTTATAATCTGACCAGAATACATTTTTGTTTTTTCTTCATCAATGATGCTAAACCCCATGTAGTCTGGGGTGATTATCTTGAGATTTTTGGGAGAAGAAAAGAATTCCCAGCACTCTTCAATGGAAACTGGTAATTTTATAGATTTTTCTAATCTAAAAATTTTCATTTAATATAGTTCGTAATTTTGGAACTCATAGGGCTGGTTAAAGAGTACCAATAATCAATTAGATTTCCATCCTTGTCAACCAGATATTTTTGAAAATTCCACTTTACACTTGAATTTTTCCTCCCATTCAATTCCTTAGATGTTAACCATTTATATAATGGGTGTTGATTTGACCCTCTTACATAAGTTTTTTCAGTCATTGGAAAGCTGACATTGTATTTTTCTGAACAAAATATTGAGATTTGGTCTTCACTTGCTGGTTCTTGGGCGCCAAATTGGTTACATGGTACACCTACTATAACTAATTTATCAGAGTTTTGATCATATAATTGTTGAAGATCTTTATACTGTCTGGTAAAACCGCAATTTGAAGCAACATTTACGAATAATATATATTTACCTTTGTAATCGCTAAGTGATATTTCACTTCCTTCAATATTTTTAATTGAGATATCATAAATTGACATAGGCACTTTTTTTGATTTTTTTTTGTTAAAGTCACTACTAAAAAGCGAAAACATGAGAACTAATACTATTTTAATTGTATTTATCATAATATTAGCTTTTAAATGTTACGATTCCTGCATCCATATTAAAAATTTGTCCAGAAATTGAGGATGCGTCTTCAGAAATAAGAAAAGATGCCATTTTAGCTACTTCACTAGATGAAAGGATTTTTTTAAGTGGATGTCTTTCAATCATATTTTCTATAACCTTTTCGTTTCTTAGAATTTTAGAAGCTAAATCGGTATTTGTAATTGTAGGAGCTATTGCGTTAATCCTTACTTTGGGGGCTAACTCAGAACCCAATGTTTTGACAAGACCATCAATACCTGACTTGGCTACAGAAACAGATGCATGGTAGGGCATACCTAGTTTAGTAGCAACTGTACTAAATAACAATATTGATGCAGAGAGTGATTTTTTTAGTAATGGTAAGTATTTTTTGATTGCTTTAACTGCACCCATAACATTTATTTCAAAATCATTTCTAAAGTCTTCTAATGTCAAAGTAGAAATAGGTTTTAAATTAATACTGCCTGGGCAATATATTAGACAGTCAAGATTATCCATTTCTGGATATTCATCAGAAAGGGCATCAAATTCTTTGTGAACAAAATTTTGATGTTGGAATTCTGTCTTATTTCTACTTAAGCAAGTAATATTGTTATTAACAACAAGATCATCGACAATTGATTTTCCAATTCCTTTAGTTCCTCCTATTATCAGAATATTTTTCATTATGATCCAGGTCTTCCTTTTAATCTCTTTTCCACTTTTCTTTTGATGGCAGTAAGTCTTTTCATCATGTCCATGATGTCAGAATCTTTATTTTCCTTGTAAATCTCATTCAGTTCAAGAATCAGACTTTTTACTTCTCTTGATGCAACTATCTTTTCGTTTGTACTTTTGTATACATGTTTTCTGTTTTCAAACTCTGTTGCTTTATCAATTATTTCGGTATCTTTTACTTCCATTTCTTTTACTTATTTTATTTTGATTTATGTTACCTTGTCTAGAACATTTAAATCTACCAAGCACAAAACTTCTTTTGGCCTGATGTTTTGTTTTCCTTCCACTTACTCTTTTTCTCCAAAGCCTAAAACTGGAAGGCTTGAGGTTGCTTCGCATAAGAGAAATAACTTCAGACTCATTTAAGCTAAATATCTCTAAAATAGCATCAAAAGTTGTTCTATCTTCCCATGCCATTTCAATGATTCTATCAATATCTGTGCCATTTAAATTTTTCAAATTAGGTCTGATTATTATGTTTGTTAAAGTTGAATTTATGATCAAGCATCTTTTTAAAAAAAACTAAACTTTGCTTATGATTCAATTTATCACTGTATCTGATAAAATTTCCGTCAGAATGGATAGAAAATGAAGGGGTTTTATACACAACTAATTTATAAAACGGAATAACCCAAGTAAACCTCCTCTGTCTATCAACTAAATATACTATGATTCCTTTTTTCCTTAACTCTATATTTGAATATATAATATCATTTTTTTGTTCAATAAGTTTTTTAAAATTCAAACCCAATTCGTCAATAATCAATCTTTTAGACCCGATACCTCCCAATCTGATTGATTTTATCAAGTTATATTGTTTTCCAACCAAGTTATCGGTTTCTAATTCCTTTTCGATATCAGTATAGGTAGAATTATAGATCATTTTAATCGCGATAAAAATATTTCAGAGACTTCAAGATGATAATTTAATTTATCATTATTCATTTTGTTTAATGTTCTAACCATCATGGATAATCTAGGGTTAGATGTAAAAAAAGATTGATTTTTATATATAAATCTCCAGTAAAGGCCATCCCATATTTTTTGCCATTCTCCCTTTTTGTAATCACTCATTTTCATTATATAATTGCTACTACTTATATATGGTTTTGTAGACATTAATCCACCATCTGCAAACTGACTCATTCCATAAACATTTGGAACCATTACCCAATCGTATGAGTCAATAAACAATTCCATAAACCATTTATATACATCATCTGGATTTATTTCACACAAAAACATAAAATTCCCAATTACCATGAGTCGTTCAATATGATGCAAGTAGGCATTATCATTTAGTTTATTTATACAATCATCTACCGGTTTGATGCCTGTTGATGCTGAGTAAAAAGAGTCAGGCATTTTTTTTGTAAAACCCCAATAGTTTTTAGTTCTTTCGACACTGCCTTTAGAAATGTATACACCTCTAATAAATTCTCTCCAGCCAATAATTTGTCTAATTATTCCTTCATATGAGTTGATGGGTATCTTTTTTTTTACTGCATATTCGTTCAACTTATTTACCACGTAGGTCGGTGTTAATAATCCACAGTTAATTAACGGTGAGAGTAGGCTATGATTTAATATTAATTCATTTTGAACCATTGCATCTTCGTAATCTCCAAATTCAAAAAATCTATGCTTTAAAAAATCACTTAACCAATTTTTGGCTGTTTGAAAATCCGTGGGGTAGTTTATTTTTTTATTGAGTGATCCATAATTGTTTTTAAAATTATTTTTTATGTACGAATTTGCATCTTCAACATATGAAATTCCCTCTTTGGGGTAAATAATCTTCGGGGGTATTTTATTTTTGGGATATTTTTTTCTATTTTCATCATCATAGGTCCACTTACCACCCTCGGGGTTATCACCATTCATAAGAATATCCATTTTTTTTCTTTGAAGTTTATAAAAACTCGTTTGAAAATACTTTTTTTTGTTGGTGTTGAAAAAGGTTAAGTTTTCTTCATTAGAATTTATAAATTGAGGTGAGTCAATCATATTAATATCTATTGACTTGCCAAATTCCTTTATTCTTTTATTCAACCAATTGTCACAAGGATCTATATAATTTATTTTCTTAGTATTTCTACTTAAAAGCATATTTAACAGAACTCTTATGTCTGAATTTTCATTGTAGGAATTGATATATTCAATATTATCAAAATAATCCAAGCAATAATCATAGTACTTTTTCATACTTACTCTATGAAAAAAAATCTTTTTTTTATGGAATTTGAAGTGCTTAAAAAAAAGGTACTCTTCGATTAAAAATGTTTTAACATTTTTGTTGAAAAGCGGAGATTTTTCAAAAAGTTGATTAGGAAATATTAAGTTTACCTCTTCCAATTTTACTACATTTTTTGCTACAATAAATCACATTAACCCAATCTCTCTTCCACTTTTTTCTCCATTTGAAAGGGAATTTACAGACTGGACATATTTTTTCAGGTAAAAATGTTTTTTTCAACTCTTTTGAGGTTTCTGATATCCTTTTCTTGAATTTGATTTTGGAAATGAGTAGCCATCACAGCCGCTTATAGTTGCAACTTTTGCATCACTCAAATTAATAAATCCATCATTAGTGATTAGATTATCATCAACATTTAATTCTACTATTTTACCCACTATTAATCTTGACTTATTGTAATTAATTTTTATTTCTTCTACAAACTTCATTCCAATCTTAACTGACGAATATTTCACATAAGGGGCAGGAAAATTATTTATAATTTCAGATTCAATTTTAGTAATATCGAACTCAGAAATTTCTCTGTCATATTTTGCTGAAGTGTGGTGAGCTTTATCGGCGAATTCAATTTGAACTGAATTTATTGTGTAATATGAGTTTTCTTTAATATTAAGATAGGTGTGCCTTGGAACAATTTCTGTTGGTCTTAAAAAGAAACCCAATAAGGGTGGACTAGATCCCAGATGTGTTATCGAACTAAATATTGCTAAGTTATTGATTCCTTCATCTGAAACTGAACCTATAAGATTTGCTGATTTATATCCAGAGCATGAATTAATTAAGTTAATTCGGTAAACTTTATCAAGATTTTCAATTTCCTCCTCTTCGAGATGCATTAGTGATATACCTTTTTATAAAGGAGTGACGCAATAACTGAACCAATTATTCCTGAAATAAGGTAATAGATAAAAAAATCACTTGATGAAACATCAGAGCCTAACACTTGAGGGTCAATGAAATTGAAAATAGAAGGGCCAAAACTTACCGCTGGATTAAAAACCGCACCCGAAATATCACCAACTGCAAAAGCACCAGCAGTAACAGTTAAACCAATAGCCAGTCCATAAAACTGATTGCCTTTCAAATTTTTGTTTAACGCAACGTTAAGAATTACAAAAACAAGCAGAAAAGTAAATAAAACTTCTGCTAATATGAAGCTGGAAATATCATCGGTATTAGAAACAACATTAAAATCATTACCTAATAACATTATGAGATATGTGGCAATTACTGAACCCAAAAGTTGACTTGCCAAATAAAATGAAAACTCTTTTATTTCAATTTGTCTATTGATAAACATTGCAAGGCTAACAACCGGGTTGTAATGTGCTCCCGAAATATGAGCTCCCATATAAACCAATACTGCTAATCCAAGTCCTATTGCAACTGGATTTTGGCTAAGACCTATGATTAACACTAGAAAAAATGTTCCTAAAAATTCTATTATATACTTATTCATAATTAATTCGTTAAATTTGAAAACTTAAGTCGAATATAAAAATTATTTATAAAACATGAGAACATTTATTTTTACAATATTATTATTTATTGGGCATTTAGGTATTTCACAAATTAATACTCCTAGATTTAGCCCAGCTACTGAAATTAAACAGATGGTAGGTTTAACCGAAATTGAGGTTAAATACAGTAGACCCTCAATTAGAGGAAGAGAAATCTTTGGCAATTTGGTTCCTTACGATAAAATTTGGAGAACTGGCGCGGACAATAGTACTAAGATTAGTTTTACAACAGATGTAATAATTGATTATAATACAATTAAAGCAGGTACATATTCTATTTTTTCAATTCCAAACCAAAATGATTGGACTGTTATCTTATATTCTGACGTTGAACTTTGGGGAGTTCCAAGGGACTGGTCTGATGATAAAATAGTATTTAGCTCAACTTATAAAGTAAATAAAATCAATACTGTTGAAACATTTACCATTTCTTTTGATGATTTAACTAATAATGATGTTAACATGAGTCTTTCATGGGAAAATTCGTCTGTTGACATTAAAATTGATGTACCAACAAGATCAATGGTTGAAAAGGAGATTAGTAATGTCATGAATAATAATCCAAAGGCATCTGATTATTATGCTGCAGCTGTTTTTTATAGACAAGAGAACGTTAATTTATCTCAAGCATTATCATGGATGAATAAAGCGATAGAATTGTTTGAAAAGCCAAGATTCTATCATTACAGACAACAATCTTTATTAATGGCAGCTAATAACAAATTCTCTGAAGCTATTGATGCGGCAAAAAAATCATTAAATGATGCAATTAAGTCTGATAACCAGGGTTATGTAAAAATGAATAGACAGTCTATTACCGAATGGTCTATGAAGCTTTAAAGCCTTTCAGTGTTAGATGAATTAAAAAAGATATTAATATAACCATAACGCAACCAAAAACATTTAGCCAAAGGAATGGCATCCAGTCATAGAACCAAGCTATAATTATGATTATCTGAGTTATTATTGCCCCAATAAATACTGCATTTGATTTTAATACTTTTAAGAAAAATGCAATTAAAAATATACCCAATACGTTTCCGTAAAATATTGACCCTATAATATTTACCAGTTGAATCAGGTTGTCTGCAAGATAAGCTACACATGCTAAGGCTATGGCACACACGCCCCAAAACAGTGTCATTAGTTTTGTATAATAAACAATATTATCATCGTTGACATAGTTAAAATTTCTTTTAAGAATATCAATTGATGTTGTTGTAGCTAGGGCATTAATTTCGCTTGAAGTTGAAGACATTGCAGCACTTATTATCACTGCCAGTAGTAAGCCGATTAAGCCTTTTGGAAGATTTTCAAGTATAAAATTAATAAACACATAGTCTTTATCATTTGTTTCAACTTTTACATTCTTATCTTTTGCAGCTTTTCCGATTAAAATTTTAGCTCTATCTCTTATGTTTTTTTCTTCATTGTTTAGATTGTCAATTTTTTCCTTTACTTCGATTTTATCTTTTAATAAAATATCATTTAATATGTACGTCTTCTCATCAAAGTTTTTTTTCAAATTTTCCTCTAGTTCTTTGTATTCATTCTCATAATTAGAATTAGAAATTATAATTTTTCCTTGGGGATTAAAATTTAATGGAGAGGAATTAAACTGGTAAAAAACAAAAACCATAACTCCGATAAAAAGAATAAAAAATTGCATTGGAATTTTAAATATTCCATTAAAAATCATTCCTAGCTGCATCTCTTTGAGAGATTTACCAGAAAGATACCTTTGAACTTGACTTTGATCTGTACCAAAGTATGACATCATTAAAAAGGTTCCACCAATAATTCCACTCCATACAGTGTATCTATTTTCCAGATCAAATGAAAAGTTTAAAATATCCATTTTTGAGTTAGCTGAAGCAATTTTAATTGCCTTATTAAAGTCAATATCATTTGGGAGTAAGTTAAATATTGTAAAAAGCACAATAACTAGTCCAATTAAAATTACACCCATCTGATATTTTTGGGTGAAATTAACTGCTTTAGTCCCACCAGAAACCGTATAAACTATTACTAATGATCCTATAATGATATTTGTTGTTATTAAATCCCAGGCGAGTACCGTTGATAGAATTATAGCAGGAGCAAAAATAGTAATGCTTGCAGATAAACTTCTTTGAATCAGGAAAAGAACTGCTGTCAGAGATCTTGTTTTTAAATCAAAACGCCTTTCTAAAAACTCATATGCTGTATACACCTTTAATTTGTGATAAATGGGAATAAATATGGTACAAACGATAACAACTGCAATCGGTAAACCAAAATAAAACTGAACAAAGCCTAATCCATCATTATAAGCTTGTCCGGGGGTGGATAAAAAAGTAATTGCACTGGCTTGTGTAGCCATAACTGAGAGACCTATTGTCCACCATTTTGCATCATTACCTGCTTTTATATATTCATTAGCGTTTTTTGCACCACTGGTCTTTACAGTTCCGTAAACAACAATGAGAAGCAGAGTAAAAATTAACACAAACCAATCTAAATTATGCATCACTAATAGCTTATGGTTATAAAAAGAAAAATTAAAAAGTAAATAAAGTTGATAAAAAGTAGAATTGTATATTCTTTACTCCATTTGATATTTTTTAAATCCATTTATTTTGAATCTTCATTACTTGCTCAATGACATCCCTAACACATCCTTTTCCTCCATTTTTTTGAGAAATATAGTTAGAAACGGCTTTAACCTCGGGAACAGCATCTTGGGGACAACAACCAATACCTGCCAACTTAATAATTGGAATGTCAGGAATATCATCGCCCATAGCCAAAACATTTTCTTGGTTAAGTTTATATTTACTTAAAAAATTATTAAAAGGAACAACCTTATCATGAGATTTTAAGTAAATTTCTTCGATTCCAAGACCATTTAGTCTTTTTCTAACAGATTCGTTCGTTCCTCCAGAAATAATTCCAATTTTATAACCATTATCAATAGCGAATTTCATAGCGAATCCGTCTTTTACGTTCATTGTTCTTAACAGCTCTCCGGATTCACTTATTATTAAACTTCCGTTAGTTAGGACTCCGTCTACATCAAAAATAAATGCATTTATATCGGCTAATTTTTCTTTGTAATTAATTTCCATATTTTTCTTTAATCATATCACTAATTGTTTTGTATAGAGATATGGTATTTTTATCATCTAACATTTCCAGATGCATTTTCATGATATTTTTATCATTTCTTTTTGCTGGACCTGTTTGAGCATTGACGGGGTCTAATTTATGAATTTTATTAACTGTTTCCTTAATTAAAGGTTTTAAAATATTAAAATCTAAATTCTTTGAATCAATCAATTCCTTGGAAAGACTAAATAAAAAGTTTGTGAAGTTATTAGAAATAATTGCAGCCAGATGTAATGTTTTTCTTTCTTCATAGTTAATTTGATAATAGTTACAGCCTATAATTTTTGATAAGTCTTTTAAGGTGTTAAGATCATCTACATTTTCTGCTTCAATACATATTGGAATTTCAGAATAATTTAAATCTTGTGATTTAGAAAATGTTTGAAGGGGATAAAAAACTCCTCTTCTATTGTTTTTATTCATTACATTGTATGGTGTACTTCCAGACGTATGAACAATTAATTTTCCCCTAACTAGAATCTTATCACTAACTTCAGCTATAGAATCATCATTGACACAAATAATATAGATATCAGATTCTGTTAACCCTGTAATCTCATTAATAACTTTAACCCTAGAGTCAAACTTTAAAGAACGAGAGTACCACTCATGCAGTTTAATTTTATTTGAGTTGTCAAATAAATTAATCAGATGAAATCCAACATTTCCTGATCCCAATACTGTAACTTTTATCATGGAATAAATGATTAGTTAAAATTTACAAAATAAATAATATAATTAGGTATAAAATAAGCCAAAATGGTATTAAATTTGTAGCCCATAAAAATCTAAATGAATACACTAAAAAAAATATTATTTTCCAATAGGCTCACGGGGGTATTATTTGTTGTATTTGCTGTTGCCATGGCAATTGGAACATTTATGGATGCTGGTCAAGAAACATCGCCAACTCCACTTACAAGAAATTTAATTTATAATGCATGGTGGTTTGAAGTAATTATGCTTCTTTTCGTAATAAATTTTATAGGAAACATATTTAAATATAACCTTTTGAGCAAAAGAAAATGGCCAGTTTTATTACTTCATTTATCATGGATTTTTATATTACTCGGTGCTTTTATTACTAGATACATTAGTTATGAGGGGGTTATGAGTATCCGCGAAGGAGATACTGAAAACTCTTTTTTGTCTGAAGAAACTTATTTAACTGTTTACATTGACGGTGATTATGTGATAGACGGATTACCTCAGAGATGGTATACTGAAAGACCTGTTGACTTTTCACCCAGATTAGAAAACAAATTTAGCTTCAATGCTCAATATGCAGATATGCCAATCACGATCAAATTAACTGAATTTATAAATGGTGCAGAGGAAGATGTGGTTTTTGATGAAAATGGAGACTACTTTCTAAAAATTGTTGAGTCGGCAGGAGGTATGCCTCACAACCATTTCCTTAAAGACGGATTCACAGAAAATATTCATGGAACTCTTTACACTTTAAATAATTATATTGAAGGTGCTGTCAATATTACTTTTGATGAGAATTATGATTTATTCATTAATTCCCCCTATGAAGGTGAATATATTGTTATGGCATCAATGACACAGGGTTTTCTCCCAAAAAACTCTAACGAATTATTAAATCTAAGGGCAAGATATATTATTAATGGGCAACAGCTTGTTTTTCCAAAACCGGTCATTAAAGGTGTCTTTGATATAGTCAAGAAATCGGAGCTCTTAAAATCTGATCAAGATGGTCTTGAATTACTTATTTCAACTCCAGTTGAGTCTAAGGCTGTAAGGGTAATTGGTGGTAAAGGAACAAATAACGCATTTAAGACATTTTCTGTAGGAAATCAAGACTTTACAATCAGATACGGATCAAAAGTATATGATTTGCCTTTTAGTATAAAGTTAAACGATTTTATTGCTGAAAAATATCCAGGAACAGACAGCAGCTATTCCTCTTTTGCGAGTGAGGTTACAGTTGTTGATGATGAGACATTTGATTATCGAATTTACATGAATAATATTCTTAACTATGAAGGATATAGATTTTTTCAGGCTTCATTTGACCCTGACGAACAAGGAACAATTTTATCTGTAAATCATGATTTTTGGGGCACATTATTTACATACATTGGTTACATTTTATTATACTTTGGTTTAATTGTTATCCTTTTTGCAAGATTTACGAGATTTGATTCACTTAAGAAGCAACTTCAGATAGCTAGGAATAAAAAAATAAAGCTTGTAACCTCAATGCTAATTTTAATTTCTCTAACAATTAATGCTCAAGGATTTGGAGTTCATAGCTCATCAGCATCTGATATTGAAAAGATTGATTCCATATTAGATGTTAACATAGCTTCAAAAGAACAAGCGGGAAAATTTGGCAGATTAGTAATGCAAGATGTTGGAGGGAGGATGATGCCGGTAAATACATATTCTTCTGAGCTACTAAGAAAATTAAGTAAGAAAGATCATTATAAAGATTTTGATTCCAATCAGGTTTATCTATCAATGCAGGAAAGCCCATTGTTATGGTATAGTGTTCCTCTAATATTCTTAAAAAGTAAAAAAGCGGACTCTATAAGAAGCATAATTGGTGTTGAAAAAGACCTAAAGCATGCCTCACTAGTAGATTTTTTCACTGAAAGAGGAGAATATAAGTTAGGTCCATTTCTTGAGGAGGCTTATCGAGCGGCTGTTCCCAATGCTTTTCAAAAAGAATTTAGAGAGACTGATCAGCGTGTAAACCTATTATACAATTCGGTTCAGGGTACTACTTTGAAGCTTTTTCCTATTCCAGATGATGAAAACAATAAATGGATATCACCAAGTGAAAATAGATTTAGCGTAATGCTAACAGATTCACTATACTCTAATTTTATTAATACAGGTTTCAAAACATACTTATATTTTTTGAATGAAGGTAAAAAATCAGGTGACTTCTCTGATGCTGATGAAATTTTGGTTGCAATTACTAATACCCAGAACAGATATGGTTCTGAGGTTATGTTAACTACAAATAAAGTAGATGCTGAAATTCTGTATAACAAATATGATATTTTTAAAAGTTTATTTAGTTGGTATTTGTATGCAAGTACTATTCTGTTCATAGCACTAATCTTTCAGATTTTTAACAGAAATAAATTTGTTAACAGTATTATTGCGATCTCTAAATATGCTGTTTACGCACTTTTCATAATACATGCTCTAGGATTAATATCAAGATGGTATATTTCTGGTCATGCCCCTTGGAGTGACGGATATGAATCAATGATTTATGTGGCATGGGCTACAATGTTATTTGGGATTTATTTTGGTAAAAAAAGCGAGTTAACATTAGCCTCAACAACATTTGTTACATCAATGATATTAATGATTGCTCATTGGAGCTGGATGGATCCAGCTATAGCCAATTTAGTTCCTGTCTTGGATAGCTATTGGTTAATGATTCATGTTGCTGTTATTGTTGGAAGCTATGGTCCGTTTACAATCAGTATGATTCTCGGAGTAGTTTCTTTGATATTGATGATTTTGGTAAATAAAAAAAACAGAGAATTACTTAATATTAATGTTAAAGAGCTGGTTTTAATTAATGAAATGTCGATGACAATCGGACTGGTAATGCTTACTATCGGAAATTTTTTGGGTGGAATGTGGGCAAATGAGAGCTGGGGTAGATATTGGGGCTGGGATCCTAAAGAAACATGGGCATTAATTAGTATAATGGTCTATGCATTTGTGATTCACATGAGATTAATCCCTGGATTAAAAAGTAATTTTACTTTTACAGTAGCTTCAATACTGTCTTTCGGTTCTATCATAATGACTTATTTTGGCGTTAATTTTTATCTAGCAGGACTACATTCTTACGCAAAAGATGATCAAGAAATTAGTTTAGTTTTTATTACTCTAACTCTTGTGATTATTTTAACTCTTTCATTATTAGCATATCCCAAGTATAAAAAATATCTAAAAAATAATCGCTAAATTAGACTAAATGTCTGATGAAATTATATTTAAGGGAGTAAATACTATATGTACCCACGTAGGTCAAGTTAAAGATGAACAGTATGGAGGTTCAGTTTCCCCAATATACCCTGGAACATCATATAAATATATTGATAAAGAAGTTGATAGATATCCAAGATATAGTTCAACTCCAAATCAAGAATTTCTAGCAAAAAAAATAGCTGCTCTTGAGGAAACGGAAGATGCTATTATTTTAGGCTCTGGAATGGCTGCGATTAGTACTTCATTACTTGCTTTTCTAAGTTCAGGAGATCATATTGTAATTCAAAATGATATTTATGGAGGTACTAGAAATCTTGTTGAGGCTCAATTTAAAAGGTATGGCATAGAATATTCCTTTACTGATGGATTAGAAGTAAAATCTTTTGAAAAGGAAATAAAGCTAAACACAAAGGCTATTTATATTGAAACACCATCAAACCCTTTACTAAAACTTGTTGATATTAAAGAAATTGCTGATTTATCAAAGAGCAATGGATTAATTTCTTTTATCGACAATACTTTTGCAACTCCCTTAATTCAAAAGCCTCACAAGCTTGGAATTGATATAATATTGCATAGTGCAACTAAATACTTTGGTGGTCACAGTGATATATGTGCAGGTGCTGTAGCATCAACAGCTGAACACAGGGAAATAATATGGAATCTTTCAAAAAATATTGGTGGTAGTCTTAGTGATTATACAGCATGGCTTTTGGAGAGAAGTATGAAGACATTATCTGTAAGATTTTTTGCTCAGCAAAAGAATGCAGTTGAACTTTCTAAATACCTGATAGAGTGTAATTACATTGATAAGGTTTTTTACCCTGGCCTAGAAGACCATATTAATCATGATATTGCAAAAAAACAAATGGATGGTTTTGGAGCGGTAATTTCATTTGAATTGAATAAAAAAATGAATCCAAAAACTTTTTTAAAATCATTAAAAATGATTAATCCGTCAATGAGTTTTGCAGGAGTAGAAAGTACTATGTTATCTCCAGCAGAAACTTCCCATTATTTGTTAACTCCTGAAGATAGAATAGCTCAAGGTATTACTGATAATTTAATTAGATTTTCAGTTGGTATTGAAGATGTACCCGACATTCAAAATGATATTGAGCAAGCATTTAACAATTGTAAATAAAAGTGTTATGAAAGTTGATATTATAGCTATTGGATCACATCCAGATGATGTTGAATTGGGTTGTTCAGGAACAATTGTAAAAGAAATTGTAACAGGAAAAAAGGTAGGTATTCTTGATTTAACCAGGGGTGAACTAGGTACCAGGGGTACCGCTGAAATCAGAGATTCAGAAGCAAAAAATGCAGCTGATATATTAGGGGTTTTATTCAGAGAAAATTTAAACTTCAAAGATGGTTTTTTTAAAAATGATGAAGCGCACCAATTAAAGCTAATTAAAGTAATAAGAAAATATAGACCAGATGTTATATTATGCAATGCCCCCGATGATAGACATATTGATCATCCAAAGGGTGCTAGGTTAGTTGTTGATGCTTGTTTTTTAAGTGGACTTAAAAAGATTGAAACTATTGAAGATGGTGTGGTTCAAGAGCCTTGGAGACCCATTAATATTTATCATTATATACAATGGAAAAGTTTGAAACCTGATTTTGTTGTTGATATTAGCAATCACTTTCAAACAAAGATTAAAGCTGTCAAGGCTTTTAAGTCTCAATTTTATGACGGAAATGAAACTGTACATAGCACACCCATTTCAACAAAAAATTTCTTAGACAGTATTGAATACAGAGCTAGAGATTTAGGCCGATTAACTAATGTTGATTATGGTGAAGCTTTTATTGCAGCACGTTTGCCTCTAATAGAAAATATTAGCGATTTGAAATAATTTTTATTTCTTGTTTTGCTGAGAAACACAAAAAAATTACATTTGCACTCCTATTATGGTGGTTGTAGTTCAGTTGGTTAGAACGCCTGATTGTGGTTCAGGAGGTCGCCGGTTCGAATCCGGTCTTCCACCCAAAAGTAAGCCCTCAAGAAATTGAGGGTTTTTTCATAAGTTTTAAGTTTTTCCACTATTATAATAATATTTAATTAATTACTTCACAAAAAACCCTCATGAAAATGAGGGTTTTTTATTTTTAAGATTAAATTTATAATATGAAATTCGTCTATCTGACCATATTTTTTTTATGCTCCTCGATATTCTCTCAGAATAAAGCTTATCCATATTTAAATAGTGAATTAAACTATAATGAGAGAATTATAGATTTAATGAGTAGAATGACTCTTTTTGAAAAAGCATGCCAAATGAACCAGTTCGTTGGACTTGAGCATATGAAAAAAGCAGAAAAAGATTTATTGCCAGAGGATATGAAAAAAAGTGATGCTCAAGGTTTTTATAAAGGGGTGTTTTCTGATGATGTTAAGCAAATGATAATTAATGGACAAATAGGTTCTTTTTTACATGTAATCACTGCTGAGGAAGCTAACTATTTACAGCGGTTGGCGAATAAATCTAAGTTGAAAATCCCATTACTTATCGGAATTGATGCAATACATGGAAATGCTCTGTATAGAGGTGCTACTGTTTATCCATCTCCAATAACAATAGCTTCAACTTGGGATGAAAATAATTCATATGATGTTGGAGTCCAGACCGCTTTTGAAATGAGATCTACAGGTTCTCATTGGGCATTTACACCCAATATTGATGTTATGAGAGATGCAAGATGGGGTAGGGTTGGTGAAACCTTTGGGGAAGACCCATTTCTAGTAACCCAAATGGGTGTTGCCATGATAAATGGACTTCAACAGGGAGATTTTACAGGAACTAATAAAGTTATTGCATGTGCAAAACATCTAATTGCTGGTAGTGAGCCAATTAATGGCCTAAATTTTTCTCCAATGGATATTTCTGAAAGAACCTTAAATGAAATATATCTACCACCCTATAAAAGTGCTGTTGATGCAGGTGTGTTTTCGATTATGGCAGCTCATAATGAGGTAAATGGTGTTCCATCTCATTCAAATAAAAAACTAATGTCTAATATTATTAGAAATGAATGGGGATTTGATGGTTTTTATGTTAGCGATTGGTTAGATATTGAAAGATTAGAAACTCTACATAAAGTTGCAAGAAATTTCAAAGAAGCCATATATCTTGCAGTTGATGCAGGGATTGATATGCATATGCATGGTCCAGACTTTCCTGAACTAGTCGTTGAATTAGTAAATGAAGGTAAATTGTCAGAAGAAAGGGTTAATTATGCATGTTCAAAAATATTAGAGGCAAAATTTAAGTTGGGTCTATTTGAAAATAGATTTGTAGATGAAGATGATATTTCAGAAAAAATTTTTAATCAGTATCACACAGAAACAGCTTTAAAACTAGCTAGACAGGGGATAGTTTTATTAAAAAATAATGATGTATTACCACTAAGAAACCCCAAAAATTCTAAAAATAGAATATTAGTAACTGGACCGAATGCTAATAACCAATCAATATTAGGGGATTGGCACAGTGCTCAGCCTCATGAAAATGTATATACAGTATTTGAGGGAATTAAAAAAATTGGCACTGAAATGGGCTATTTAGTTGATTACCACGATTCCAATGAAAATATTAAGAGGATTTCAGAAAAAGATATCAATAAAACTATTGAAGTTGCTAATGAATATGATATGGTTGTACTTGTAATTGGAGATAATTCAATGAGATATAAGTGGAATCAAAAAACAGCAGGAGAAAACACAGCTAGAGCTGAACTAAATTTAGCAGGAAAGCAATTAGAGTTGGCAATGAGATTAAAGGAGTCTGGAAAGAATGTAATTGTTGTGTATGTGAATGGAAGACCAATTTCAGAGCCATGGATATCCGAAAATATTAATGCAATTATTGAAGCATGGGAGCCAGGAAGTTTTGGTGGTTTGGCTGTTGCTGAAATTATATTTGGTAAAATAAATCCAAGTGGAAAGTTACCTTTGACTGTAGCCAGGACAGTTGGTCAATTAAAGATGTTTTATAATCATAAGCACTCAATGTACTTTAGAGACTATGCTATGCAAACTAATAGACCACTATATTCATTTGGATTTGGACTCAGCTACACAAAATTTGATATTAGCAAACCAAAGCTAAGCAATTCAAAATTTAAAAAAGGTATCTTGAGTGTTTCAGTTAATGTAAAAAATATCGGTGAAATTTCTGGTGATGAGATTGTTCAGCTTTATATTTCTGACAAATACAGTAGTATAACCAGACCTGTAAAAGAGTTAAAAGCCTACCAGAGGATTAGTTTGAAGCCAGGGGAATCAAAAGAAATTATATTTGAATTGAACAAATCAGCTTTTGCTTATTATGATTCAGATATGAATTATATTGTTCAGGCTGGCGATTTTGAAATCCATGTGGGTAATTCATCACGGAATGAAGACCTGAAGAATACAACCTTAACCATTGAAAAAACACTTTATATAAAAGATTAATTTAATTTTATTTTTTCATCTCTATTTGCTAACTCCCATGCAGTGTGAAAAATCAACTTAACTCTTCTATTATATGGTTCATATAAGATTTTCTCAGCTGTATCTGTTGGCTGATGATAATCTTCATGTACTCCACTGAAATAAAAAATTGCAGGTATATTGTTTTTTATAAAATGGAAATGGTCAGATCTGTAATAGAATTGGTCAGGATGATCAATACCATTAAATCTAAAATCTAGTTCAAGATTTGAATATTTATTGGCATCAATATTAATTTCATGTAAATCATTTGATAATACATCAGATCCAATGATGTATACATAATTTAAATTTCTTATACCACGTTCCGGATCAGCTCTTCCCATCATATCCATATTTAAATTTGCAATCGTTTGTTTGATCGGAACTAATGGGTCGTAATCTGTATAATATTTAGAACCAAGCAAACCTCTTTCTTCAGCAGTTACATGTAAGAAAACAACCGATCTTTTTGGTGAATAACCTTGTTCTTTAGCTAATGCAAAAGCTTCAGCAATTTCAAGCATAGCAACTGTTCCTGATCCATTGTCATCTGCTCCATTATAAATTTTTCCGTTTCTAGGTAAAACATGATCAAGATGTGCTGTTAAGACTACATACTCATTTGGAAATTCAGAGCCTTCAATAATAGCAGCAACATTATCCGCACTAATTTTTTCGATATTTTTCTTAAACGACATGTTAAAAGTTAAATCATCTCCAGAAAAAAAATTTTTAAATTTTTCTGGGAATAATAATACATGTAGATTATTTTCCTCATCGTTTGAAAGAGCCATTCTTTTTTCGGAATATCCAATGTCACTGCTTCTATATCTACCGCTATATCTACTGTGAAGATAATTATCGATAATAATAAGAGCTAAAGCGCCATTACTCCTTGCTACTCTTTTTTTATTATCAATCTCTTGTCTTAAAATAGACCACTTTGACTTATTTTCCCCTTTTATAAAATACTCATCATTCTTATCTTTTGGCTCTCCTCCAAGTGCAACTACCACTTTACCTTTAACATTAATATTTTTATAGTCTGAATAATTAGGATCATCAATTCCATAACCTGCAAAAACAATTTCTTTAGATTTATATTCTCTGTCAGGACCATTTAGGTAGGATACATAATCTTGATAATAAATAAATTTTTGACCTGAAATATTTAGGTTTATGTTAGGTTTTTCTTCTAATTGGAGTGGTACTGATTGCAAATAAGTATCTGTTTTTACAGATTGAATACCTAATTTTTGATAATGGTTTACTAAATATTCAACAGCAAGCTGCTGACCCTTACTTGGGGTACCCCTTCCATCAAATTCATCAGATGAATAAATGTACATTTTTTCCTTTAACTCGTCAATTTTAATAGAATTAGAGGCTTCCATTAAAATTTTATCCTGACCAAAAGAAAAAAATATACTTATTAAGAATATAACAGTAAATAAAAATTTTGATTTCATATTGTTTAATTAGATGTGATTTTAATTATTGATTCAACAAAATAATCTAATTCTTTTTCATTTGTATAAATATTTGGAGTTATTCTACATCCTTTAACATTAGCATAGTCTATAGCTACTGTAAATATGCCATATTCTTTGAATAGAATCTTTGATAGCTCATCTGGTGTTTTATTTTTCACACCAATATTTGCAATTCCGCAACTTCTAAAATTTTCTAATGGTGTATTAATAATTATATTTCTCTTACTCCTCAATTTATCCGACCAATATCTCTGCAGATATCTTAGTCTGTTTTCTTTTCTTTTTAAACCAATTGAATTTAAATAATCTAAAGCATCATTGATGGCCAAGTCAGAATGGACAGGATGAGTACCAATATGATTCAATCTCATAATATTATCTCTTTGATGAACATGTCCAGCAAGTATTGGTTCAATTTTGGAAATTTTTTCTTTTTTAACAAAAAGAAGTCCAGTTCCAAGTGGAGCACTCAACCATTTGTGTAAACTAGAACCGTAATAATCACAATTTAAATCTTTGATATCTACATCAATATGACCTACACAATGAGCTCCATCAACCAAAACATCAATATTGTATGAATGTGCCATTTCACATATTTTTTTCACAGGCAAAATTTGACCAGTGATATTAATCATATGTGAGACCATGATTAATTTAGTTTTTTTGGTAATTTGTTGCTCATATAAAGAAACTATTTCTTCATCGTTTTTAGGGTGGTTAGGAACAGAAATGATTTTATTTATAATACCCCTTCTTTTTGCAGTTAACTTGAACATTTCTTGCATAGATCCATAATCTTGCATTGCAAAAATTGCCTCATCGTTTTTTTCCCAAGGGAAGCCACTAATTATTAAATCAAGAGATTCAGTCGTGTTTCTGGTTATTGCCAATTCATATTTATCACAATTGACAAGATTTGATAACCTTTCAGCTGTTTTTCTTTTATCCAAATCAAGTTGATTTCTCATATAATATGAGCCTTCAAAATTTATTCTTTTTACATGTTCTAGATACTTATTTAGGGTTGGTTGAGGAATAAAACAATAATATCCGTTTTCAAGATTTACATAATCTTTTTTTAACAGGTAATCTTTTCTTATTAATTTCCAAAAATTTTCTTCACTAAGATTTTTTCTTTGAGAATAATCTATATCTTCAGATTGATTGAATCCTTTATAACTTAAAAATGGCGTTGATAATGTCATAACGCCTAGTGCCTTTATGAAATCTCTTTTATTCAAAATAAATTGGTGAATGAATGAAGATAGTGGTTTTTAAGAACAATACATATAAAATCTTAAACCTTCTTGTAAACATCATCAAACGGAACCCTAAACCTTTCAGTATAGACCCCATTTTCCGCTCTTATTCCACATCCAATAATCATTGTAATTTCAGCTTTAGAAGGCAGTTTAAGGATTTTTTTTACTCTGGTTGTATCAGAACCTTCCATTGGACATGTATCATATCCTATTTCTGCCATGCTAAGCATGAAATTTTCTGCAGCTAAAGCTACGCTTTTATGCGTTATAACTTTTGTATCAGAAAATAACACCTCTCTATAGATAGGTCTGAATAAGCCTATGAAAAAAGACAATATTTTTTTGTAGTAGCCGACAATTCCTAGAAAATCAGTATAAATTGTAGGCATTAATTTTTTATAGTATCTTCTTGAAACTTTTCTTCTTCGCTCAACATCCACACCTTCTTTTTCTTGTTTGTTAAACATATGTTCCAAGAAATCTAAATTATATTTTGCTCTTTCTCTCCACTTGTCTCTTCTTGCAACAAATACAACCATATTAACGGCAGTTTTAGCAGCATTTTGATCAAAACATGCTTTTGATAGTTTTTTTAATGTTTCATTATCAGTTACATGGTAAAATTCCCATAATTGCATGTTACTGCTATTTGGAGCTAATGTGGCATTTCTGATACAGTTTTTTACTTTTTCTTCATCCAATCCAGTATCTAGATATTTTCTAACTGATCTTCTATATTCAATTGCTTCACTAACTGTTTTTAACATAATTATATTTAAATTAAACTTATTTGTATTCCTTGATCCAAATTTGCGATAATTGGATTTAATTTCCTCTTAAATTTAGAAAAATATTCTTGTTTAATTTCCTCAATGAATTCATCAATCAAATTACCCTTTATTAGGCTTAGGGTACAACCTCCAAAACCACCCCCCATCATTCTTGAACCTAATATTTCGTCATATTTCATCGAATATTCTACTAGGAAGTCTAATTCTTTACAGCTAACTTCATAATCATTTTTAAGACCAAAATGTGATTCATACATGAGTTGGCCAAATTCTTGAAGTTTATCATTTTCTATAAACTCTACTGAATTAATTACTCTTTGGTTTTCATTTAATACGTATGAGGCTCTTTTATATAGAGTTTCCCCTAATTTTTCTTTTGATTTGCTTAAATCAACTTTATTTACTTGTGATAAATTAGAATAGTTCTCTTTGCATAATCCGTTAATTATCTGAAGTGATTCTTTACATTCACTCACTCTTTGATTGTACTCTGTATTTGCCAAATTATGCTTTACATTTGTATCAAGTAAGAGTAGTTTATATTCTTTAAATTCAAGTTTTATAAATTTTGACTCAAGATTTTCACAATTAAGCAAAATTGCCTTATTTTTTTCTGCGTTCAAAATTGTAAACTGATCCATAATACCTCCCAATAGTCCAATATATTTATGCTCCACATTTCTACTAAGATTTATTATATCTGAATTTTCAATATTTATTTCATTTAGTTTACTTAATCCTTTAATTAAGCCACAAACTAGGGCAGAAGAGGAGCTAATACCAGCTCCTGATGGTAACGTTGATTTAATTATACAGTAAAAATTACTTAATTCTGATTTAATTTGCTTTAGCTCGTTGATAGCGCCTAAGACATAATTTTCCCAATGATTATTACTTTTTTTATATGGTATATTTACATCAAAAGTCATACTATATCCTAAATCAGTCTTCACATATGATTTCTTTGATTTTTTTTCAAAAAAAAGATCGATGGTTAGGTCAAGAGCACAAGGAAGAACATACCCTCCATTATAATCAGTATGCTCACCAATTAAATTTACTCTCCCAGGTGATTTAACATGAATTCTCAAAATAAAACTAATTTATACCTCTTATTTTTTTTTCCCAATTCCACGCGGAAAGAAGCGCATCTTCCACGGAAAAAATTGATTTCCATCCCAATATTGTTTTCGCCTTTTTATTATCTGAATAAGCTGCTGTTGTATCACCAGGTCTTCTTGCTCCTATTTTATAATTTACTTTTTGCCCAGTAACATTTTCAAATGATTTTATCATTTCAAAAACACTGGTTCCTACTCCTGTTCCGATATTAAAAAATTCATTTTTTACAACTTTATTTTCTCTTAGGTAGTCTAGAGCACTGATATGCGCATTTGCTAAATCTTGAACATGAATATAGTCTCTAATACAAGTGCCGTCATAAGTTTTATAATCACTGCCAAATACGGTTAATTCTTTTCTAATTCCAGCGACAGTTTGTGTAATGTAAGGGACTAAATTTTGGGGGATTCCCTTTGGTAACTCACCAATTTCAGAGGATTTATGAGCTCCAATAGGATTGAAATATCTAAGGGAAATACAATTAAAATAACTATTATTTGATTTACAATAATCACTTAAAATCTCCTCACAAATTTGCTTGGTTTTTCCATATGGAGATGTGACTTTTTTAATTCTTTCAGTTTCTAAGATTGGTAGATTATCAGGTTCTCCATATACCGTAGCAGAGGAACTAAATATGAAGTCAACAACCATATTGCTAGATTTTATTTCAGAAAGTAAATTAAAAAGTGAAACAACATTATTATGAAAATAATTTGTTGGATTAAGAATACTTTCTTTTACTGATTTTAATGCTGCAAAATGAATAATGCCCTTAATATCTGAGTGTTTTTTAAAAATTTTTTTTACAGTATTTAAATCTGTTAAATCACCTTTTTCAAAAAATATCTTTGATGATGATATCTTATTAACACAATCAATCACCGAAATATCACTATTGATAAGATTATCTACTATTACCGTTTCATAATTTTTTGATAATTCAACTGCAGTGTGAGATCCAATATATCCTAATCCACCGGTAACTAAAATCTTCATTTTTTTCCTTTATTAGATTCTAGTCCTCCAAAGTCAGTTTTGGAAATATTCCTCATTTCATCTAAAGTCAATTTATTTGTATAATACTCTTTTAAATTATAAAGTTCAGCTTTTAAATTTTTTATCAGTTTTTGGTGATTTTTTGATGAAATTATATTATTCAATTCATTGGGGTCTTTTTTAAGATCATATAATTCCCATACATCTATATCATAATAAAAATGTATTAATTTATACCTCTCATTCCTAATTCCATAGTGGGGCTGAACATGATGATAAAAAGGATATTCATAATAATGATAATACATGGACTGCCTCCAATCTTTAGGGGTTTTACTTTTAAGATTGTTATAGAAACTTTTTCCTTGAATACTGCTAGGAGAATTAATCCCAGCCATTTCCAATATGGTAGGTGCAAAGTCAATATTAGTGATTATATCATTATTAATAGTTTGTGGTTTAATTAACCCCGGATATTTGATTACAAACGGCATCCTAATTGATTCTTCATACATAAATCTTTTATCAAACCATCCATGTTCACCAATAAAAAAACCTTGGTCAGAAGCATAAATTATTATGGTATTATCCTCCAGTTTTGAATCTTTTAAATAATTTAAAACTCTACCTATATTATCATCAACAGATTTGATTGTTGCTAAATAATCCTTTATATATGTTTGAAACTTAAGTTTTTTATTTTCTTCATTTGAGATATTATTATCTAATACGACTATTTCATTTCTCTTAAAGCCATATGAAAACCATTTATTTTTCTCAGGTTTACTCAAAGAATCAGGAGGCGTCATCTTCATATCTTGACGAGAAAAATAATCCATTGTCATTTCTGTATTACCCGCTGTTAATTCACGGGTAGAATAATCATCGTTAAATGTATCAGGATAGGGGAGTTCTTCATTTTCCCAAAGGTCTTTATATTTTTCATCTGGAGACCATTCGCGATGTGGAGCTTTATATTGAAGAAGTAAACAAAATGGTTTATCTGAGTTTCTTTTTTTGAGCCAATTTAATGCGAAATCTGTAGTCAGATTTGTTGCATAGCCATTCTCCTTAATCTTTTTACCATTATCATTGTAAATTGGATCCCAATAAAAGCCTTGCTGCCCTCTAGATATATGATATTTGAAATAATCAAATCCAACTGGCTCAGAAGCTAAATGCCATTTGCCAACTAATGCGGTATTGTATCCTGACTTTTGAAGTTCTTGAGGAAATGTCCATAAACTATTATCAAATTCTCCTCCTTTATAATTTTTATAGTACCCATTTATATGACTATAAGTGCCTGTTAGAATAGAAGCTCTACTAGGACCACATATTGAATTTGTCGCAAAAACATTTTTCAGTATTGCTCCCTCATTTGCAATTTTGTCAATATTAGGAGTTGGTGCAATATCTTTATATAATCCATCATATGCTGAAATTGCATTAGTTGTATGATCATCAGATAAAATAAAAATTATATTGGGTTTGTTTTCTTTTTTTTCCTCATTTAAATTACTAGAAGTAAAGCTTATTACAGCTAAAAATGAAATTAAAAACTTTAAAAAGATATGCATCATTTGATAATATAAAATACAATTACAATTTAGTTAAAAAAAAATGCCAGATAAAAATTTATCTGGCATTCTTTATTTATAAACTTAATAATTTATCTAACGATTAACTTAGATACCTTACTTTGTCCTTCTATTGTAACCTTGATCATATAGAATCCACTATTTAATGAACTAACATCTAAAGTGTTGTTATTAATAGTAGTGTCTAATAGTTTTCTTCCGGTTACAGAATATACTTCGACATCTTTTAATCCTTCAACCGGGGTGAGAATAGTAATATAATTACCGTTCACAGGGTTAGGATATATTCTCATGTCTAATATTTCATTATCACTAGTAGACAGGTATTCAGCATTGGTAAACTTACCATACCAAGAATTACCATCTTGACCTACATTTCTAACATACATGTACCCTTCACCTGTCTCAAGAACTTGATATTCCTGACCAGCTGTTGCAGTATGGAAACCAAGTGTACCGTTACTACCCATAGTAACCGTATTGTAGTCTCCTGCTGTAGATACAGTGTATGAATCTGTATAATCTGCTAATTCGTAATTTTCATACTCACCATCATCATTATCCGCTGCATAAGGAGTATTGTCAGGCCAAGCTGCATCGATAGCATCTTTCTTACCATAAATAGCTCCGTCTTCACCAGTATCATGAGTTACAAATCCATCAGCATCAAACACCCATCCATCATCATAAAGGCCTGTATGTGCCTTATCCCAAGGAGCAGCATTCCACCACTGAGCGAAAAATACATCACCAGGACCTACACCCATGTGACCTTCAGCTTCAGCTTGAACTCTCCAGTTTCCTGCGTTTACTAGGAAGTCAACGACTTCAGAGCTAGTATCACATACAGCAAATGGGTATGGGAATTCTGAATCACAAGTAGTTTCAGTATTATCTGAGCTGTTTGTTGGAGCCCAGTACCATACACTTAATGCATTTCTATATCCCCACGAATCATCATATATATTAGCATCGCTCCATCCATCGTCTCCGTCAACCCCAATATCTCCATAACGATCAACAACTTCACCGTTAAGTAGTAAGGCAACGGTATCGTCTCCATTTCCGTTAGGGACCTCGTCTACAGAACCATCAATAAATATTTGATATAAATCGGAGGCACCCATATATGCATTTAATGCATCTAAATCTCTGTAAACAAGAATATGGTCGCCAGCAGATGCACTTCCACTCAATACAACAGTATTTCCTGCTGTATCACTACCATTATTGTACATAGATACAGAATAAGCACTTAAATCTGCAATATCTGCTTCAGCATATAAGTGAGTTCCTTTTCCTCCACTACCTTCAGCAGGCGTTTCAAAGTCCATTATACCTTGTAACCTAAGAGGATAACATCCATAATCTGCACAAGTGTTCCAACAATAGGTAACTTCCATAGTTTCACCTTCAACAACAATTTGTCTGTCAAAAGCTCCACCATTTTGTGCAGTACATCCGTCTTGAGCTGAACTAAATCCTTCTTGATCATTCCATGCGTCTACTGTATATTTC